>NZ_JADBSA010000430.1:0-20265 GCF_020246945.1 Microcystis sp. M113S1
GGGGGTTGGGGTGTGGGGTGTGGGGTGTGGGGTTTTACCCATTTTCAGGTGGTCAATTACCTAATTTTCAGGGAAAAAGTCCCTGAATTTTCCCCCCAATCACTCCAAGGGTCGGCACTTTTTGAGGGAAAAAAAGTCTAGAAACCTTGTTGGATAAGGTTTTTAGATTTATTCAGCAAACCCTATCTAAATAATCCATCAATTGAGGAAAAAATAACTCAATAAATTCGACAAAAAAGGTGGAGATTAACTCCTTAAATAAGCGATCATGGTCAATATTATTAGTCATGTAATATCATCTTAACTAATCTGAGTGATGAATGACTACTCTTCTCCATTGTATTCTGAAAAGTCGGTTTTGGCAACAGATTGTTATGACCTCACCCCCTTAACCTAGGAGGAGAGGGGGATGCTTCCCGCAAAAAACCCCACAGAAAACGGGTTTCTTCAAGAAACCCGTTTTCTAAATATATGAGATTGCTTCAGGGGGTTATAGTGTTGAGACAAGTGCAGCTTTTTACCCCATCTCCCCATCTCCTAATCCCTGACTGATAACTGATAACGGGTCACTGATAACTGAATATCCCCCAATAACTAAAGGAAAGATAAAGTTATCGATCGCCCTCCGGAGCCAGTGTCAGAATAAAAGCAGGGAGATGAGCAAGGAAAACCGACAACTCTCCATCTTTTTCCCGTCATCGCCCCTAAAATTTATTTGGTTCAGATTTATGCAAACTGCCAATCCTCGTCAAACGGAGAAAAAAGAGCATCCCAGTGGCGATAAACGCTTCAAAGTCCTCGACATCACCATGAAGCGAGCAGGATATAATCAATCAGCCCTGATTGAAGTCCTGCACAAAGCGCAAGAAGCCTTTGGATTCCTAGAAGAAGATGTTCTCCTCTACGTTGCCCGGGCGCTAAAACTGCCCCTCAGTCGCGTCTATGGGGTAGCAACCTTCTATCATCTCTTTTCCCTGAAACCGGCGGGAAAACACACCTGTATCGTCTGTATGGGGACAGCTTGTTATGTCAAAGGCAGCGGCAAAATCCTCGAAGACATCGAAAACAGCTTTGATATCAAAGTGGGAGAAACCACCGCCGATGGAGAAATTTCCCTAGGGTCGGCCCGTTGTATCGGGGCCTGTGGGATTGCGCCGGCCGTGGTCTTCGATGGAGTCGTGGCCCCTAAACAAGATTCAGAAACTGTCTTGGCGAAACTACAGAGTTTCTCCCAGTAATTTTTCACTCTAGTGGATTGAGAAGAATATGGACTTACAAGAATTATTGGCAGTGGCCGAGAAAGAAAAAGCTAGACAAAAAAGCATCCGGGTGCATTGTTGCACTTCCACCGGTTGCCAAGCCGCTAACTCCCTCCAAATCAAAAAAAACCTCGCCACTGCCGTCAAAGAGGCAGACCTAGAGGATAAAGTCGAAGTGGTCGGGGTCGGTTGTATGGGTTTTTGTGGTCGCGGTCCGTTGGTGGAAGTGGATCCCCAGGATCTCTTATACGAAGAAGTCACCCCGGAAAGTGCGGCCAGCATTGTTGAGGCCTTAAACGGCGGCAAAACCGAGGTGCAATTAGGGGACTCCAAACATCCCTTTTTCTCCCATCAGGTCAAAATTGTCCGGGAAAATAGCGGTAAAATCGATCCCGATCGCATTGAGGAATATATCGCCGTCGGTGGCTATCAATCTCTCTACAAGGCCCTCTACGAGATGACTCCGGCCCAGGTGGTGGAGGAAATCACCAAAAGCGGTTTGCGTGGCCGGGGTGGTGCGGGTTATCCCACTGGTTTAAAATGGGCGACGGTGGCTAAACAACCGGGTCAACAAAAATACGTTATCTGTAATGCGGATGAAGGCGACCCCGGGGCGTTTATGGACCGTAGTGTTTTGGAAAGTGACCCCCATTTAGTCCTGGAGGGAATGGCGATCGCTGCCTATGCCGTGGGGGCCGATCATGGTTATATCTATGTTAGAGCCGAATATCCTCTGGCGATCGATCGTCTGCAAAAAGCGATTAATCAGGCCAAAAAATTCGGTTTAATGGGTTCCCAAGTATTCGAGTCCACTTTCGATTTTAAGGTGGATATCCGCATCGGGGCGGGAGCTTTTGTCTGTGGAGAGGAAACCGCTCTCATCCATTCCATTGAAGGCGGCCGCGGCACTCCCCGCACCCGTCCCCCCTATCCGGCCCAATCGGGCCTCGATGGTTGTCCCACCCTGATTAATAACGTGGAGTCCTACGCTAATATCGCCGCTATTATCCGCGAGGGAGCCGCTTGGTACGCCAATATCGGTACGGCCACCAGTAAAGGGACAAAAATCTTCGCTTTAACGGGAAAAATCGGCAATAATGGGCTGATTGAAGTGCCAATGGGTATTACTCTCCGGGAAATTGTCGAGGAGATGGGGGGTGGTGTTCCCGATGGTCAGGTGAAAGCGGTGCAAACCGGCGGCCCCTCTGGGGGTTGTATTCCCGCTAATTTACTCGATACTCCCGTGGATTACGAATCCTTAGCCAAACTCGGTTCGATGATGGGATCCGGGGGTATGGTGGTCATGGATGATACTACCAGCATGGTGGAAGTGGCGAAATTCTATATGGAATTCTGTCGCGAGGAGTCCTGTGGTAAATGTATCCCCTGTCGCACGGGAACAGTACAAATGTTTGAATTATTGGCCAAAATTATCGACAGAAAGGCCGATATTCACGACCTCGAAAACTTAGAACATCTCTGTCAAATGGTTAAAGAAACCAGTCTTTGCGGTCTTGGTCAAAGCGCTCCCAATCCGATTTTAAGTACCCTACACTATTTTAAGGAGGAATATCTGGCTCTATTACAGGAAAGCAAGCACCCTGTCTCTGTTTGAGAATAACTCGATCGAGGCCGAACATTGTTAGGCCTCGATCGATTTCTTCGGTTACGGGAAGTCTGGTGGGCTGCCGGGTTATCTTGGAGAGAGTTAGCAGTAGTCTCAGGAGACAATAGATTATGACTTGGCGCGGCTCAACCGATACAAAAGATCGCATTTTTGCAGCTTTAGTATATCTTTTACCCTTATATTCGGCTTTTGCCTTCGGTATCTTTATCTTTCAGCAAATTCCTTTTTTAGGAGCGGCCTTAGCTATAGTTTTAACTCCCTTAGCTTTTCTCTATAGTTCTCTGGGAAGCTTTGGCAGTTTAATTATCTTTTTCGTCCTCTTTTTTGCCGTGGTACGCAATCCCCGCATCAGTCATTTTATCCGGTTTAACACCATGCAGGCGATTTTAATCGATATTTTGGTGTATTTATTGGGATTGGCCTTAGGTTTCGTCGCTAGGGGTTTAGGGGCGAATTTGGTGGTAGAAACTCTTTTTAATGTCGTCTTTTTGGGAGCATTTGCCACCTGTGTTTACAGCATTATACAGTCGGTTATCGGCAAATACGCCGATATTCCCACAATTTCCGAGGCAGCCTATTCCCAAGTGGGAGGTTAAGTCAGCTTGAGTTTGTCCCCTTTTTCGGCTACAGTCTCTCCAGAATCAATGCGTTCGCTGCCAGGCCACATCTATGAGTCCATTTAAACAGACCCTACGGGAACTCAACGCTCAGAAGGGGAAAATAGCCGCTTCCGTGGGCAGAAAAACGCCTAAACGGGTTAATCGTTGGTTTAAATGGCTTTCTCCCGGTCTTTTTGTCAAACGCTGGCTTTTAATCAGTTTAAGCGGCGTTTTTCTCACCTCCTTCGGTTTGGCTATTTGGGTAAAATTAACCCCGGTTAATCGCTTTTTAGAGTTTGTTTCCCAAGCATTAGAAACGATCGCCCGTTTGGTCCCCAATTCTGTTTCGGGGCCGCTGGCGGTTTTGTTGGGTGTCTTTTTGTTATTCTGGGGTCAGAGTCGCACCGTGGAAACGATTACAGAAGCACTACAACCGGACGCATCGGAGGAATTAGTCGATCGCCTACGCACCCATCGTCGTCTCCATCGCGGCCCGAAAATTGTGGCGATCGGTGGCGGTACGGGTTTATCGACGCTTTTACGGGGTTTAAAACAGTATAGTTCCAATATCACCGCTATTGTCACCGTAGCTGATGATGGCGGTTCTTCGGGCCGATTACGCCGGGAAATGGGCATTTTACCCCCGGGGGATATTCGCAATTGTATCGCCGCTTTGGCCGATGAGGAAAAGTTATTAACGGAATTGTTTCAATATCGCTTTCATACTGGGGATGGTTTATCAGGCCACAGTTTTGGTAATTTATTTATCAGCGCTATGACCGAGATTACCGGCGATCTGGAACAGGCGATCGATGCTAGTGCCAAAGTTTTGGCCATTCGCGGCAAAGTGCTACCTGCTACCCTTACCGATGTTAGTCTCTGGGCTAAGTTAGCCGATGGGCGCATTATTGAGGGAGAATCGAAGATAACCGAAGCTATGGGGCAAATTCGTCAGATTGGCTGTCATCCTGCCGATCCGGTCGCTTTACCGGCTGTTTTAGCGGCAATCAAGGAGGCAGATTATATTATCATCGGGCCGGGTAGTCTTTATACCAGTATTATCCCTAATTTGTTGGTTCCCGCAATTCGTCAGGCCCTAGCACGGGTGACAGTCCCCCGCATCTATGTTTGTAATATTATGACCCAGCCGGGGGAAACGGATAATTATTCGGTAGCCGATCATCTGCGAGCGATCGAAGAAGTCTGCGAAGAACGCATTGTTGATGCGGTTTTAGCCCAAAAAACTGCACCATCGCCCCAATCCCTACAATTATACGCCCAAGAGCATAGTCATCCTGTGTTTTTAGATCGCGAGGAAGTGGGAAAAATGGGTTATCGCATTGTTTTAGCGAATGTAATGGCAGAAGATGAAGTTACTGCCAAAGTTCGTCACGATCCCCAACGTTTAGCCCGAGTTTTATGGCGTTGGTATGCTAAAAAGTGAATAGCGAGTTGACTAAATGTTTTGATCTAGCTTTGTCAAGTTATAAAATAGTATTTTTTGCTTTAATTTGCCGACATTAGCCAAATTTGCTGATTAAAGCCCTAGGAAAAAATTAGCCTAAAAACCATTTCGCCTTATTCTGTGTTATACTCAGATTTTCAAGAGAGATGACCATGCACTACTCTACTAAATCTAATCAAGAGACAGGTGCGACAGTCTATTCCCCAAGCGATGGAAGTGAATTAATTCCTGCTGAGGTTAAACTAGATATAAACGGGCAAAACTATCAATCACTTAATATACCTCTCCCAGAGGGCTATACAGTAGATGATGAAGGAATCATCAATAACTATGGTAGCGAACCCAAGATTTATCTATCAAAATACCCATCTTTAGAACAGCAAAAATGGTATATTTTGCAAGGATTAGGGGCGGTTTTGTTGGTTGCTTTGGTGTTATTAATCACCTTTTCGGTTAGCTAGATAAAAACCGTAGGATTGACATTTGAGTTGAGTCAGACAAGAAAACTTTAATTTACACCATAGAGTCTGCATCCCAAGTATCGGGAGCATATATTGGAACCGACTCTATCTATCTGTCCAAATAGTAAATCTGACAGCTGAACTTTTTTACTTTGCTACACTTGACAATTTTTTTCAGTTTTTTGTGGATTTCTTCGTGATCAACAATAGAACAACCAATAGAGATAACTTCTCACAGGAAATTAAACAGGTATGAAAATTAATCCTTCTATTAGTCAAGAACCTCGCTATCAGGCAATTCCTGTTATGCCGATAACTTCCAAAGAAACCCTTCTCCATTGGTTAGAACGCACAGGAAGATTAAAATTACGTCAATCTGATGCTCATCCCGATTCGCAAATTTTAGAAGAACTAGACGATATTATCGATCCAGATAATTATGCTATAGAAGAAGAGGAATAAATAGTCTTACTGGGAGTTAGGAGTGAAATTTCAATTATCTAATATTCAGGAGATTAAGAAAGTGGTATCAACGAAAAAAACGGCTTTAATTTACTGTGAAAATCAATTTGGACGTGTGGACGGAAAAACGGCAGCTGGCTTGATCCGACAATCAGAAATATATACAATTGTTGGTGTGCTGGATAGTTCCTTAGCAGGAAAAGATGCGGGAGAAGCATTAGGAGACAAAAAAAATCATATTCCCATTTTTGCTAATTTACAAACAGCCTTAGAAAAACTTAGAGATGTTCCCAATTGTTATATCTACGGCAAAGCACCCTTAGAAGCGTTTATTCCTCCCCTAGAAAGGCTGCTAATTTTAGAAGCAATGGCACAAGGAATGGATATTATTAATGGTTTGCATCAATTCTTCTCCGAGGATTTAGAATTTAGGGAGCAAGCTAGTCAGTATGGTGTGCAAATTACAGACATTCGTAAACCACCACAATTAGCTGATCTTCATGTATTTACTGGGCAAATTTCCCAAGTAAATATACCCGTTATTGCCTTTTTAGGAACCGATTGTGCTTGCGGAAAAATGACCACTGCGGTAGCAGTTAATCAAACTCTCCAAGGCTTGGGTATTAAGTCTGTCTTAGTCGCTACTGGACAAACTAGCTTGATGCAGGGAGCAAGATATGGGGTTTCGATCGATGCTTTGGTTTCTCAATTTGTCATCGGTGAAATTGAAAATGCTGTGGTTCAAGCTTTTGAGCAAGAAAAACCCGATATTATTTTAGTGGAAGGACAAAGTTCTCTGAGTCATCCTGCTTTTATGAGTTCCGTGGGAATTTTGAAAGGAAGTATGCCCGATGGGGTTATTTTACAACATCCCCCAGCCCGAAAATTTCGCTGTGATTTTCCTCATTTAGCTATGGCAAAATTACAGGAAGAAATTTCACTAATTGAGGCAATTTCTCCCACTAAAGTTATCGCTATTGCGATTAATCACGAAAATCTCACTGCAGCAGCCACTGAGCGTATTATTGCCAAATATGAGCGAGATTTTCAGTTACCGACTACTGATGTTTTGTTACACGGATGTGAGAAATTAGTCCAAGCTTTATGCGATCGCTTTCCGAAATTAAACCGGAAAATCAAAGGGGAAATTTTAGCTGCAATTCCCGCAATTGGGAGCAAATAGGCTGATGAAAGACATTTTACCGAGAATCGAGATTTCTCTCCCGAAAATACGCCATAATGCTCGTTTACTCTGCCAATTCTACGGCAACAAGGGACTTTCTGTGATGGGAGTTTCCAAAGCGATTTTGGGTGATCCCTCGATCGCCTTGGCGATGATTCAAGGTGGAGTCAACTTTATCGCTGACTCTCGAATCGAAAATATTCTCAAAATGAAACAAGCAGGAATAGTGACAACTTTTGTTCTGTTGCGTACTGCCTTGAGTCAAGCAGAATCAGTGGTTAACATTGCAGATATCAGCTTAAATACCGAATTAGCAACAATTCAGGAACTTTCCTATTATGCTCAAGAAAAGCAAAAAATACACCGCATTATTATCATGACGGAGTTAGGGGATTTACGCGAAGGTGTACTGCCGAAAGATCTCGTCAAGTTCATCAAAAAAACCCTCGCTTTTCCCTTTATCAAAATTATTGGACTGGGTTGTAATTTGGCTTGTTATGGAGGTATTAAACCTGATAACCATAATATGAGCAAATTATCTGTGTTAACAGATACAATTGAGCAGGAATTTTTTATAAAATTACCGATTATTTCAGGAGGCAATTCTGCTAACTATCAATGGTATCAAAAAAGTAGCGAAGTTGGTCGGATTAATAATCTGCGTTTAGGAGAATCAATTTTATTAGGTTGTGAAACAGTTAATCGACAACTGATACCAGGCTTATATACCGATGCTTTTCGGTTAATTGCTGAAGTAATCGAATCCAAAGATAAACCATCTCTACCCTCTGGAGAAATTGGTCGAGACGCTTTTGGTAATGTTCCAGGCTTTATCGATCAAGGCATTCACCGTCGAGTTATTATTGCATTAGGAAGACAGGATATTCTTATCTCTGGATTACAAACAAGTCAGGATATAAAAATATTAGGTTCTAGTAGCGATCATCTAGTTCTTGATAGTCATAACAAGAGGTTAAAAGTAGGAAGCGAAGTCAGTTTTAATCTTGATTACGGAGGACTTTTAACCGCCATGACTTCTCCTTTTATTACTAAAAGTTATGCTCTCAATGCAGTAGCATAACTGTCTTGATCGATTAATAAATATCAACAGATATATTTAGGGGTTGCTGGCTTATCACCTTGACATCAGCGCCGTAGAGATTTGTACTCAATTACTATCCTATCGCTAAATTCTGGGAAGAAATCAAAATCCCCCTAAATCCTTAACAAATTCCTAAACATCTCGTTTGGCCCCATGATCAGCCGCCCCGAGGTATAATTCCCCTACTTTCGGGTTATTGAGTAAATCTTGACCCGATCCCTGAAAACGATCTTGACCACTTTCTAAAACATAACCTCGATCGGACATCATTAGGGCTTTTTTGGCATTCTGTTCCACTAAAATAATTGCAGTTCCCGTCTGATTAATTGCTTTTATCTGCTCAAAAACGCTGGTTACTAAAATAGGAGATAAAGCTGCCGAAGGTTCATCGAGAATTAATAAATCTGGCTGCAACATCAGCGCTCTTCCCATGGCTAACATCTGTCTTTCTCCTCCGGATAAAGTGCCAGCTTTCTGACGACGGCGCTCGAGCAAACGGGGAAACATCGCATAAATGCGCTCTTTTAAAGATTTTATATTTCCTTTGCTCGTAAAAGCTCCCATTTCAAGGTTTTCTTCAATGCTCAGGGATGGAAAAACATTAGCAATTTGGGGAACATAACCCATTCCGAGGGGAACGATTTGATTAGATTTCCAACCGGCGATATTTTGTCCCTTAAAAGTGATAGTTCCAGCACTGGGTTTTAATAAACCAAAAATCGTCTTAGCGAGGGTAGATTTTCCCGCACCATTGGGACCGATAACCGTGACTAATTCCCTCGGTGCAATGCGAAAGTTAACCCCTTGCAATATGTATAAATCCTGCACATAACCAGCATAAACTTGTTCAACTTCTAAAAGATAATCCATGGTAAAGTAAAAAGGAGATAGGAGAGAGTAATATGAATTATGAATTATGAATTATGAATTCGGAAGTGGGGAAGTGGGGAAGTGGGGAGCATTTTCAGTGAACAGTAATCAGTGAACTGAAAACTCACATCTGATCACTGATCACTGATAACTGATAACTGATAACTGATAAATTAGGGAGTTTTTTGTAAATCGGGACGTTCTTCTGGCAGAATTGCACCTTCGACGGGGCATACTTGTAGACAGATACCACAGTCGATACAAGTGGCAAAATCAATCCAATACCAATCGGTTCCTTTAACATTTTTACCTGGTCCGGGATGGATGCAAGCAACAGGACAAGCGGAAACGCAATCGGCAACCCCTTCACAAGTTTCAGTGACGATCGAATGTGGCACAGTGTTTTCTCCTCTAATTCTTAACATTACTTTACCACTTTTAGGCGCGTTCGGAAACTTTACCTTAATTCCCTAAAATATTGGCAGTTTTTTCTTGATCTTAGCAAGAAGTAAAATAGAAGTTTTCGATAGGGTTTTTACTATTCCCTTACGGGAGGACAAATAGTTAATTTCTTCCTGTAATTTCTGATTATTTTTCTGGAGATAGTTATGATTATTATCTAATTCTTTTAGGGATATTCCCATCCCTTGCATAGTATGATAATCTTGCTGTTGTTTGAGATACATTATCTGTTGTGCTTCCTGTAATTTTCTTAACTCTAACCAGACTTGATTCTGACTTGATTCCTTAGTTTCACTGAGCGCATACCAGAGAAAATCAGTGATTTCTCCCGCTATTTTTTGATTAACTTCAAAAACCTCGATAATATCAATTTTTTCGCTGGAAATTTTGGGGTATAACTTTCTTAAATCTTGGGCAATATCAGAGGAAAAAGCGATGATTCTAGAAGCGGATAAAATTGCATAGTGTTTTTCTAAATCTACTGGTAAATTGCCGTTTTCTTCTGGGAATTCATCAGCAAGAAAAAGTAGAGAAGGAGTGTTGAAGGGACTGGTATAAAAAGTGGAAATAAATAAATTTGCCTGTAGGCGATCGCAAATAGCTTGAATTTTTCTGGCATCCTTTCCCGTACAATTATAATCGTAGGATTCCGCAGGCCAATATTTAAATTCTTCCCATCTTGGTGCGGTGTTATTTCTATCTAAAATAACAATGTGTTGACTAAATTCTAATTGACTCCAATGCTCTAGAATTGAAGACCAAACCCTGGCTAATTTTCCTTGATCGATTTGAAAGATCACGCCATCAATAACAATAATTGGGCATCTCTTCTGGGAGATAGCTTGAATTGTTTGCAATTTTTCTCGCTCATCTTCCTGTAAAATTATGCCTAAATCTTCCATCTTAACCAGATTTGTTTTAATTTCTATATCCTTAATGTCTGGGTGAGGAATTTCATAGATTTTACACACTTGATAATGTTCCTGTAATGCTTGACCATTACTGCCATGTTCTAAACCTTGCAGATTTAAATAATATAACCCTAAAATCTCAGGAATTAAAGCCATTTTTTTGCCTTGAATGCCGATTCTTAACCAAAATTCGTAATCACCAGCACAGCGAAAATTTTCCTGAAAATAACCATATTTATCGTGCAGCATTTTTCGCCACATTGGTTGAGAACCCACACAACAACCTTGACGCATCTGTTGATAGGAGTAATTTGGCCAATTCCAATGTTTTAAAGCTGGGGTGGTGGCAAAAGTGTCATTTTTGAGGGTGGTAATTAATTGATCGGCATAAACCAAGCTAATCTCTCTATTGTTATCTAGATAATTAGCCATAATTTCCAGAGCATTAAAACAGCGACGATCATCAGTATTCCCATTGGTGATATAGGAACCCCTAGCTAGTTTAATAGCACGATTCCAAGCGCGGTAGAGGGTTTCTCGTTCTCTAGTCCTCTGGTAAATAATATTAGGATAATTTTCTTGAAACTCTTGGATAATCTCCCCTTCATTCTCCGGAGAAGCACTATCGATAATAATAATTTCTACTTCTCCCTTTTGATAAAGAGTTTGAGTAACTAAATCCTCTAGACAACCCCAGATAAACTCCGCTGATTTATAGGTAGAAACAATTACAGAAACTTTGATACTCTGCACTGGTATAGAGTTATTAAAACTAGGATTCATCGGCTTATCTGATCGCAATTCAAGACAGGGAAATTTTTTGATAATTTTGAAAAAGAAGATTTTAAGACTCTATATTTGATCGGGAGAATTGTCAAGATGTTATCGACTCCTATTGAAGATACCAGTTTATTTACCTTTGGCTTGTTACTTGACATAATAAAAAACTATAATGGGAAGGCTGTGGAAAATGAGCAACAATGACCGTATCTTCCTCCCTAGACTGGCTAACCCGTGGAACCAGTGACCTATTCCCCCATCAACCCGACTCCCAAGATCCTAGGGAAAATTTAACCCAACTACTGCAAACTACCGATCGCCCTTTAAGAATTAAACTAGGTATTGACCCCACTGGCAGCGATATTCATCTAGGTCATAGTATCCCTTTTCGGAAACTGCGTGCTTTCCAGGATGCCGGTCATGTAGCAGTGGTTATTATTGGTGATTTTACCGCTAGAATCGGGGATCCGACCGGAAAATCGGAAGTTAGAAAACAATTGACGAGCGAAGAAGTGAGAGCCAATGCCGAGAATTATCTGGCACAATTGCGCCCAATTTTAGATTTTAACACGCCTAATCGCCTAGAAATTCGCTATAACTCGGAATGGTTGCGGAAATTAGACCTATCGCAAATTCTCGAACTTCTCTCCACCATGACCGTCGGGCAAATGTTGGCAAAAGAAGGCTTTTCCGAACGCTACGACCAGGAAAACCCGATTTTTCTCCATGAATTTCTCTATCCCTTAATGCAGGGTTATGATTCCGTAGCTGTCGAGGCCGATGTCGAATTGGGAGGAACTGATCAAAAATTTAATATTGCCGTCGGTCGTGATTTGCAGAAATATTTCGGTAAAAAACCGCAATTCGGGCTACTTTTACCGATTTTAATCGGAACCGATGGCAGTCAAAAAATGTCCAAATCCCTGAATAATTATGTGGGATTGCGGGAATCGGCCCTGTCCATGTACTCGAAACTGGAAAAAACCCCCGACGCTTTGTTAAAAGATTATTACGAACTATTGACAAATTTGCCCTTAGATGCTATGCAGAGTAATCCGCGAGAGGCACAAAAACAACTGGCGATCGAGGTAGTTGCCCAGTTTCACGGAGAAGAGGAGGCATTAAAAGCACAAAAAACGGCGCAGGAGATAGTTCTACAGGGAAATACGGCAGCAGCTGCTTCTGTACCCGAATTTTCCCTAGCAGCGGTCACTTTTCCCCTGAAATTATTCTATCTTCTCTCAGCCACCGGCTTGTGTAAAAGTAGCGGTGAAGGGAGAAGACAGATTCAGGGGGGCGCGGTGAGAATCGATAGTGAGAAAATCACCGATGTGGACAAAAGTTTTGAGACAGCCGAAGCTTTAACGGGAAAAGTCCTACAGGTGGGCAAAAATAAATTTATTCGCTTCGTAGCTTAAATAGGCGAAAAAGTCCCTATTCGGCGGCTTTTTCCCGGATTTCTAACTCAAAATCTCGAAAATGGGCTTTAAACTTTTTACTGAACTCGACGAGGACGGGTAGGTTGGCGCTAACCGGTCTACCACGCCATTCGGTGACAATCCCTTTCACCTCTCCCTCTAGTCCTTTCACGTCAAAAGGAGCTGATTTATGTTCAGGATGGTGATAAACTACCACAGACTCAATTACACGAACTTGATCGCCAACTTTCATAAACTCTCTAGCGAAGACAAACGCCTATTTATTGTATCTTTGAAGACAATCTTATCATTGTACGCTATATCAGGGAACGGGGAACTGAAAACTCTTAAGATTGAAACCTAGAGCCTGAGCTTTGACGATACTTTTGTTCGTAAGCAGCAATACTGGTAGGAACATAAGCGTCACCTGTTGTGCAAGGCTGAGGGCTGAGGGCTCAAAAACTGATAACTGCTCACTGATTTGATAGCATGGGGGAAAACCTATAGAGAGTGAAGCGGTATGAGTGACTATAAAGATTCTTCTTCCATGCGCTATTTCTTGGCAGGATTAAAACCCTTTGCCCAACCTTTATTTTGGCTACCGTTAGGAATATTTTCCTTGGCTCTAATTGCTTTGTGGGTATATCAACAGAATCCTGAATGGTTGGGTTCGGTATTAGATACCCCAGGAATGTCCTTGGAGGAGCGGGAAATCCGGGCTAACCAGATTACCGATACTCCTCTCCCCACTACTGTACCATTGCCGGCCATTCCTGCTCATAATAATACCGCTCGCCCGAACAAACCGGCCTCGACGCAGCCTTTTGACCCTTTAAATACTAATCCCGATAACAACCAGAAACCCTCTTTATTCACCCCGTTAATGCCGCAGACTAAGCAAAATCAGCCACCGAAGGCTAGTAAAAGTCTGCAACCGATTCAAGTGCGACCGATTAGTGGCGACACTAGCAATTATCCTTTACAAAGGGAAATCGAAAATCGCTCGCGGACTGCTAACTTGAATAATTCTCCTAATCTCACCCCCGGGTCCAACCCGAATCAAGTCAACCCCCAGGGAAATTATTCCCCTGAGCAACAAAATGTTCCACCCCCATCCTCGTGGAATAATGCCAACCCTAACCCGGTCTCTGGCTCTAGTAACCAATCCAATTATTATCAACCTCCTGTATATCAGGCCCCCGTCTACGGCAGTCAACCTAACGTCACTGGTTATCCCAATCAGGGAATGCCACCTAACAATAATGGCACCCCCAATCAAGTCCCACCTCAAAGTATTAACCGGGGTTTCTCCATCCAACAACCCATTAATTCCAGGCCTTCTGGTTACTAGAGGAACTTAGATTTGAGCTTGTAGGAAGTCTAATAAAATCGGATTAACTATTTCTGGGGCTTCATCCTGGGGACAGTGGCCTAAACCGGCTAAGGGGATAAACTGTTTTACTGTCGGGAATCGTGCTAATTCTTGGCCCAAGGCCAAGGGTTCCCAGGGATCTTCGCTACCCCAAAGCAGAATAGCCCGACAGGGGAGAATCGGCAGCAGGTCTTCCGGCAGTGGGCCGCCAGAATAACCGGTAAAAGCGAGGAAAACCTCGATCGCTCCCTGATCTCTGGCGGGTTTTAAGATTATTTCTACTAATTCCTCCGTTACCGCTTCCGAGCGCCGATAAGCTTGCAGGAGAATTTTACGCACTGTCTGGGGTTTAGCGATCTGTTGGAAGAAAAAAGCTCCAATTGCTTTATTTTTGAGAATTATTTGGGCAATATCCGCCCCGAAACGACGATACCAGGGTAATTTACCCCGTTTTCTTTCGTGCAGTAGTCTGAGGGAACAATTAATCGCCGCCACCCCAAGGACAAAATCGGGATGATCGACGGCAGCCTGCATAATGGCCACACAACCGATAGAATTACCCGCCAAAAAAGCAGGACCCCCCACCACTTCCCGACAAAAATCGGCAATTTGCGCCCCCCAAGTCTCGAAAGTGTAATCGATCTCGTTTTTCGGTTCGGGTTTGTCGGAACCGCCAAAACCAATTAAATCTAGGGCAAAACAGCGACATTTTTCGCCTAAAACGGGGATATTTTTCCGCCAATGTCCCCAAGATGCCCCAAATCCATGCACAAGCACGATCGCTGGCCCTGTCTCCCCCGCACTTTGATAGGTGATTTTGAATCCCCGCCAATACCAGATTTTTGGTTGTGTCTCTAATCCTAGAATTTGCTGCATATTTTTGTTTATCTATAAAGCATTTGTTGCTTTTCTTAATATATACTGTCAGGTTAAGTGGCGGCTAGGAGAAGGGACTGGGTTGTTAAAGTTCGATCGGGAGTTAATCATACTATTAAAAAGGGATTTGGTATAATACAGTGTCTAGAGGCGTTTTTTGACAATGTCTGCCAAAATTTCTAGCTTCAACGCCTCGATCCTCTCAAGTTATGAGTAGTAGAGTGCGTCTAAGTTTAATCGCTTGCTCCCGGGAAATTATGAGAATTAAACAAATTACAGTTAAGCATCTTTTTGGCATATTTGACCATACAATTAATCTCAATATGGAGGAAAGAATAACTATTATTCATGGTAAAAATGGCTTTGGGAAAACCTCAATACTGCAATTGGTCAATGGTTTTTTTAACTTAAAGTATTCAGACATAAGAGCTATTCCTTTTCAAAAATTTACTATAATTTTTGACGATAAAAGCTTTGTGGATGTTGTCAAAGCTTCCACCAGTAAGAATAAAAAAAGTAATGCAAGACCAAAGATTAATTTTAATTTTACTTCCTCCGATCAAAAAGAAGAACCGACTTTTTCTCCTAATTTACCAGACGGGAAAACAATCTCTTTCCCTCTCAGCATGATAGATGATGTCATACCCGGTTTAGATAGAGTTGGAGCAGAAAAATGGATATATACCCCCACAGAAGAAATTCTCGATCTAGAAGATATTGATGAACGATTTGGAGAATATTTAACCAAGCAATTCCAGAAAGAATATAAAGAATATCCTGATTGGTTAAAGAAAATTCTAGACTCTATTAATGTTCGTTTTATTGAATCACAACGTCTATTAGATATTTCCAATAGTGCCAAAATTGGCAGAACTATAAGGATGCCGATGACATTGTACTCTGTGGCCAGCTATTCTGAAGATTTAGCAGAAAATATTCAAACTAAATTAGCAGAGTATGGACAACTATCTCAAACTTTAGACCGAACCTTTCCGGCGAGAGTTGTACAAAAAAAGGAATCATTGACCGATGATGAACTAAGGGAAAAAATTGATCAACTTGAAAGGGAAAGAAATAAATTAATTAGCGCAGGACTGTTGAAAAAAGATGAAGATTCTAACTTTCAAGTTAAAGATAGTATTGATGATAGCACCAGAAAATTATTATCGGTTTATATTGAGGATGTAGAGAGAAAGCTCAATGTATTCGATGACATTTATCCTAAAGTAGAGCTATTTAAAAATATAATTAATAAAAAATATTCTTTCAAAAGTGTTACTATTGATCAAGGCAAAGGATTTATCTTTACTACCGAGGAAGGGGAGGTTTTATCGCCAACAGATTTATCTTCTGGGGAACAGCACGAATTAGTAATTTTATATGAATTGTTATTTAAAGTTAAACCTAATACTTTGATCTTAATTGATGAACCAGAAATGTCACTTCATATTTCATGGCAGCAGGAATTTTTAAAAGACTTACAGGAAATTACGAAACTTTCTGAGTTAGATATTTTGATGGCTACCCATTCTCCTGATATTATTAATGATCGTTGGGATTTGACAGTTGAATTAGAGAAACCAAAACAAAAATGAAAGATCAGATAACACCTGACAGAATTGCTAATAGCATTCGTTTACTACGCAGCGATCATGAGGGAGTTTTTTTAATTGTTGAAGGTCATAGTGATAAACTTATTTATGAGCGATTAGTAAACAAGCAAGAGGTTAGGGTGACAATTGCTTCTGGTAAAAATAATGCTATCAAAGCATTATCCATCTTAGAAAAAGAAGACAATTTTCGTCGAGTTGTTGCTGTTATAGATGCAGATTTTTCGAGAATAGAACAGCAAATTCCCGACAGTAATAATCTCTTTTTGACTGATGAACATGATTTAGAAATGATGTTAATTAAATCTGCCGCTTTCGATAAATTATTAAAAGAACGACGAAGTGAAGAAAAAATTAAAGCTTTTACCGAAGATATTAGAGAAACTTTACTAAAGTTAGGGCAGGAAATTGGTAAATTAAGATGGCTATCTCTTAGGAATAAGTTAGATTTAAAGTTTGAAGGATTAAATTTTAAGAATTTTATTGACAAAGAGAAGCTGTCAATAAATATTGACGAATTAATTAGAAGTATCAAAAATAATTCTCAGAAACTGTCCTTAGATGAACAGCAAATTAAACAGGATTTATCGGTAATTAGCGATGAAAATCATGATCCGTGGCAGCTATGTTGTGGACACGATTTTATCGACATTTTAGCGATCGCACTCTGTAAAGTTTTAGGTACATGGAATGCTAATGATGTTAAAACAGAAGTCTTAGAAAGAGAATTAAGATTAGCTTATGAGTTATCTTATTTTTATCAAACACAAATATATCAACTAATGGTCAATTGGCAATCTAATCATCATCCTGATCAAATATTCTGATTCGGATTATTGCCTTACGTTTGAGATGATAGATTTAACCAATCGGCTCGACTTTGTGTTATAATCAAAGCAAGGCTTTAAAGACGATATTCTCAGCAAATTATGCCTATTCTTCTTCCTTGCACTCTAATTTCACCGAAAGATTAATTTAACCTTGAGCGGCCGGGATTGATTTCTTAACCTTTTAATAAATTGATTTTTTCCCCGGTCAGGCTAGAATCAGTAGGATTAGCATCCAAGATAATCGGGGTAACTTTGGTTAATCTGGGGCAATATAGCCTAAAAAACGCCCAAAATAGTCAAATTTAGGCTTAAGTGGCTTCTTTCTAACTGTTCAATCTACTATTTGGATATTAGACTCTATGACTAAAGCTCCTACCGTAACTTCCGAAATCGATCTTAAAGATTCGCAATATTACTTTAACCGAGAATTAAGCTGGTTAGAATTTAATCATCGCGTGCTTCATGAGGCACTTGATCCTCGGACTCCCCTACTAGAAAGATTAAAATTTACCGCCATTTTTTGTGCCAATCTCGACGAATTTTTTATGGTACGGGTGGCAGTTCTTAAACAACAGGTAGAGGCAAATGTAGCCGTTTTAAGTGCCGATGGCAGGACTGCCTCGGAACAGCTAACCGAGATAAGTAAGTGTCTGCGTCCCCTTGTCCAGCAACAGGATCACCTTTTTGAATACACCCTGAAAAATCTGTTAGTAGAACAGGGAATTCATCTGATTAACTATGTGGATTTACATCAAGAACAGCGCAATTATCTCCATGATTACTTTGAACAAAATATTTTCCCCGTTTTAACTCCCCTTGCGGTGGATCCTAGTCATCCTTTTCCCTATATTTCTAATCTTAGTCTCAATTTAGCCGTAGTCGTTCGCGATCCCGACACCGATAAAGAACTATTTGCCAGGGTGAAAGTACCGCAGGTTTTCCCCCGTTTTCTGGCATTATCCAAAGAATTACGCCACCAAGACGGAAAAGCTTCGATTTGGACTGGAGTACCGCTCGAACAGGTGGTAATGCACAATTTAGAGGCACTTTTCCCCGGCATGATCATTCAAGAATGTTATCCTTTTCGGGTGACGCGCAACGCCGATATCTCCGTCGAAGAAGATGAGGCCGATGATTTATTATTAGCGATCGAGGAAGAAGTACGCAAGCGCGGCATCGGTAAATCGGCAGTACGTCTGGAAATTCACAGTTCTACCCCTAGCAATATTAAAAACCGGATCATGCGCGATCTGGGACTTAAGGAGATCGATGTTTACGATGTGGATGGACTGCTGGGACACAAAGATTTATTTTATTTTATGTCTTTACCCTGTCCCGAACTGAAAGATCCGCCTTGGAATTCTGTCACCCCACCGGTTTTACAGGGATTGCGAGAAATAGTTGACGGTAACGAAGACGGGATACTAGAACAGGATGGCGAAGATATTTTTACTTTAATTCGCAATAACGATATTCTCGTTCATCACCCTTACCATTCCTTTAGTGCCTCAGTACAACAGTTTATCGCCCAGGCTGCCCATGATGCCCATGTTTTAGCGATTAAAATGACTTTGTATCGCACTTCCGGAGATTCCCCGATTGTCAATTCCCTGATTGCAGCGGCGGAAAATGGTAAACAGGTAGCGGCGTTAGTGGAGCTAAAAGCTCGCTTTGATGAGGAAAATAACATTACTTGGGCGAAAAAGCTCGAACAAGCCGGAGTTCACGTTGTTTATGGCTTAGTTGGTCTCAAAACCCATACGAAAGTGGTTCTCGTGGTCAGAAAAGAAGGGGATAAAATCCGTCGTTATTTCCATATTGGCACGGGTAATTATAACCCAAAAACGGCTAAATTATACACTGATTTAGGCCTACTTAGCTGTCGCGAGGATTTAGGGGCAGATATCACCGATTTATTTAACTTTCTGACCGGATACTCCCGTCAGCAATCCTACCGCAAACTTTTAATTGCCCCGGTGAGTTTGCGAAAACGGATGTTAGCAATGATCGATCGCGAGGTCAAAAACTGTAAAAATGGCGGTACGGGGCGCATTGTCGCAAAAATGAACTCTCTTGTCGATAAACCGATTATAGAAGCCTTATACGCTGCTTCTCGTGCTGGCGTGCAGATTGACTTAATTATTCGTGGGATCTGTTGTTTACGGCCCGGATTGCCGGAAGTGAGCGAAAATATCCGAGTAATTAGCATTATCGGCCGCTTTTTGGAACATTCCCGCATTTTTTACTTCTACAATGGTGGTCAGGAGGAGGTTTATATTGGTAGCGCCGATTGGATGACGCGGAACCTGACTCGTCGCGTGGAAGCAGTGACACCCATCGATGAACCAGCGATCGCCAAGGAACTGGAAGAAATTCTCGGTATCATGTTGTCAGATAACCGGCAAGCATGGGAATTACAATCCGACGGCAGTTATATTCAGCGTCGCGCTGCCAACCAGGGACAGGAAAGCAGTACCCATGTAATTTTAATGGAAAAAGCCCTTAAATCTGCGGGTATTAGTCAATAGGAACAGTTATCAGTTATCAGTTATCAGTTATCAGTTATCAGTTATCAGTTATCAGTTATCAGTTATCAGTTATCAGTTATCAGTTATCAGTTATCAGTTATCAGTTATCAGTTATCAGTTATCAGTAGTCAGGAGACAGGAGACAGGAGACAGGAGACAGGAGACAGGAGATTATTTTTATTTATACTTCCCACACCCTACACCCCACACCCCACACCCTACACCCCACACCCTACACCCCACACCCCACACCCTACCCCCACCGAAAAACTTTTTGCCGCAAACCCTAAGTAATCCGTGATCAGATGTGATAGTTAGTAAAAGTATAGTCAAATATAGACAGACTGAATTCCATTTCAGAAATTCCCTTCACTTTTACTTCGAGAGATTGATTCTCCTTGGGTGAACTACGCACCTCTCTATCCCATAGCGGTTAAACGCATTTGGGAA
>NZ_JADBSA010000431.1:0-6011 GCF_020246945.1 Microcystis sp. M113S1
AATTAGGGTTTGCTGAATAAATCTAAAAACCTTATCCAACAAGGTTTTTAGACTTTTTTTCCCTCAAAAAGTGCCGACCCTTGGAGTGATTGGGGGGAAAATTCCGGGACTTTTTCCCTGAAAATTAGGTAATTGGCCACCTCAAAACTGGTAAAACCCCACACCCTGCCACCACCGAAAAACTTTTTCAGCAGACCCTAATTAGGCAAGGGATTCTCCCACTTCTAAGAGGGGACAAAAGGGAAAATAGGGGGAAACCGTCCAACGATAGAATTTTTTGCTGCTGGTGGACTGAAGATTAAAACGCAGGGAAACAAAGGGGAAAAAGGGAGATACGGAACAATTCCAACTGAAAGCCGGCTTAGAAGTGCTATTATCGCCCTGGAAAGACCAAGCAGGGTATTGAAAAACCTCCCGGACGAGGGATTTTCCTTCATCGCTAACTTGGGCGCAGCTGCGACTAATGCCCGAAACCAAACAGAAACTATTACCGATACAATTGTCATTAGAAGCCACGATCAGGAGATCTTCCCCGGTGGTGGTTAGTTCAAAAGCGATAAAATCTCCAGCTTGCCAACGACTAAGGACTTGTCCCTGGGCATTCTGGTAGATAGCGCTGCAGTTTTCGGGATCGAGAAGACGATTACTATCGGGATCTAAGTAACCGCAAACCTTTCCCATCAGACGAGTTCCATCCTGAAACCCATACACCCAATCAAAGGTATCGATCTTAGCGGCCCCTTGATTGCTTTTGTTGACCAATAGTAATCGATCGCTGACCACGGTTATTAATTCTCTATAAAACTAAGCTTCCCTTAATAACAAAGGTATCACTAAATACAAATTTCCCAACAAAAAGATTTATTAAGTTTAGCTTCTCGTCCCTCTGGGAGAGTGAACCAGTCAGCTTAAATCAAGGCCAAAACCTGCTATCTTATGGGGAGACAAAAATTATCTAGATCTTGTTTTAGCGAGTGGTAGTAAGGGCATGGCGTACAAGCGGGTATTATTAAAACTGAGTGGGGAGGCCCTGATGGGCAATCTCGGCTATGGGATCGACCCGATGGTGGTTTCCGCTATCGCTCAGGAAATCTCCGAAGTGGTTGACCAAGGCATCCAATTGGCGATCGTGGTCGGTGGGGGCAATATTTTTCGCGGGGTGAAAGCCGCCTCGGCCGGCATGGATCGGGCCACAGCCGATTATATTGGTATGATAGCAACAGTCATGAACGCTATGACCTTGCAGGATGCCCTAGAACGAGCGCAAGTACCGACTAGGGTATTAACGGCGATTGCCATGCAGGAATTGGCTGAACCCTACATCCGCCGGCGAGCAATCCGTCATCTGGAAAAAGGTCGGGTGGTGGTTTTCGGTGCGGGATCGGGTAATCCTTTCTTTACCACCGATACCACGGCGGCCCTGCGCGCTGCCGAAATCGATGCGGAAGTGGTGTTTAAAGCGACGAAAGTGGATGGAGTTTATGATTCCGATCCCTCCCATAACCCTAAGGCGCGTCGCTTTCAAAGTCTCACCTACGGTCATGTGCTGACTCATGATCTGCGGGTGATGGACGGAACGGCGATCGCTCTGTGCAAGGAAAATAATATCCCGATAGTCGTTTTCGATCTGTCGGTAGCAGGTAATATTGTTCGCGCTGTCAAAGGTGAACCCGTTGGAACATTGGTAGGAGGATTCTGTGAAGTTAGCTGAAGTTCAAGACCATATGCACAAAACCGTCGAATCAACCCAGAGAGCTTTTAATACGATTCGCACCGGCCGCGCAAATGCTTCTCTTTTGGATCGGATCGTGGTGGAGTATTATGGCATGGAAACTCCCCTCAAGTCCCTAGCGACCATTAGCACTCCCGACGCGACCACGATCGCCATTCAACCCTTCGATCGTACCAGTATGGGGGCGATCGAAAAAGCGATTTCTCTCTCGGACGTGGGTTTAACCCCCAGTAATGACGGTCAGATCATTCGTTTGAATATCCCTCCTCTCACTAGCGATCGCCGCAAGGAATTGGTCAAATTAGCGGCGAAATTGGCCGAAGAAGGAAAGGTGGCTATCCGCAATATTCGCCGGGATGCGATCGATGCTATCCGTAAACAGGAAAAAGGTCACGAAATTTCTGAGGATGAATCGAGGGATTTACAGGATCAAGTGCAGAAATCCACCGATAAATTTATCGCCAAAATCGAGGATTTATTAACGACAAAAGAAAAAGATATCATGACCGTTTAAGTTTTTTTCTCCTAATGGATAGAACAGGCTTTTTGTCTGTTCTATTTAGGGCCTGCTGAATAAATCTAAAAACCTTGTTGGATAATATCTTCAGGCTTTTTTGAAATCAAAAAGTGCCTTAGCTAGGAGTGGTCGGGGGGAAAATTCAGGTACTTTTTCCCCGAAAATTAGGTAATTGACCCTCTGAAAACGGGTAAAACCCTACACCCTACACCCCACACCCTACCCCCACGAAAAACTTTTTGCCGCAAACCCTATTTAGCTTTTTATCCTATTTAAAAGGTATAGGGGAGTGATACTAAATCCGTTGAGTATAGGCTACTTTAGTATTAAAATCATCCTAAAAGTGAGTTTGTCCGATATATTTTCGATCAAAAGGGTTGAAACTTGGCCTTTTATTAGTATTAAACCATGCCAAGATATCCGTTAATCTTCCTAATCCTTGAGCTATAAAATAACGATATAATAACAGTTCTTCTCTTTCGCTATTTATCCCTTTACTAATAACAGCAATGATTGACCAAGCTTCTTTTTTATTTTTAACTTCTTGACCGATTATAACAAATTCTTGAGGGTCTAAATTTTGAGGAAAGTAAGGAATTTTTAATAATTCCTCATCAATGGCTTGATAAACCACATCAGGAATCGGCTCTAAGGTACAATTCATAAAGTCTTCTTCGGTGTAATCTTCTACCCACCAAGAAAATTGTTAAGATTGTACTTTTTGCCATTGTACTCAATCTTGTCTGTCGCCTGAATTCTTAAACAGAAAGCCAGCAGCGGTTCAAGCAAAAGATACCTCAGCCACACCTGCTCAATCAACTCACGGTCTCCACACAAGCAACGAATCTCCGCAGAAGGAAAAATCTTCAGCATCTCCTCAATAAAACGCATCCGTTCATCGCTGTTTGAGTTGCCTTTTTTTTCTTCTTGAGCATCCACTCCTAGAATGGGAATAGCTACCCCTTCAAGGACAATGCCGACTGTGAGGATGTTGTAGTGATGACTACCAAATGACCAATTGGTGCGGTCAATACTCAATACCCAGGGTTGAGGGATATTGAGCCACTGGACTACAATGGGAGCTATTTGAGGGTAATCTCTCTCGAATTCCCCAAACAAGCGTTGTAATCGTTTGTAATGGGACTCTACTAATGCCCCACCTTCAAAACCCAGGGCTAGTTCCTTGAGGTTGACGGTTTTTACTTTCAACAGAGCCAGTAAGAATAGAGCGAGGAAAGAGAGTCTTGCTCCGTGAAACCCCTTTTCTATCTACTTTTCAAGCTTTTTGTCCCGTACTTAGAATAACCATAGCAGTTCTCGTATCTGTGAGGTACAGTTTAACCTTTGCTGATTAAGCTTTTCAGGATTGAGAATGTACCTCTTGTGAACAGGAAACGCTATATATGATTGCTGTGCTGAGAGCCTTTTGTCAAGCCTAATTGAGATGCTCTTACCCTAGGTTTAATAACCCCGAAAAATCTATCATTGACCTTTTCTCTATCTTTCTATCTGTCTATCCACTAGGATAATGACCTTGCAATCAAAACTTCATCTCTGCGTCACAGTAAGTTCATATCCCCAGCCTAAATTAGAGATAGTCAGTCCCAAGCCGTTTTCCGAAACACTCCTCTCACACCCACGATTATTAGGACTGACTTTTATTCCCTTCTCAGAATGGTTAAACAATAAAAACTATGACTCGCAATATTTTTAACGATAATATCTCCCCGCGCAACGAAGGTAATCCTAAACGCTCCAAATCTTCTGGGATGAAAAAACTTTTTGCCTATTCCTCTTTACTGGTTTTGGGTGTCGGGTTAGGCATCGGGGCCACCTACGCCTACAGTCAAAATCCTCTAGAATTAGCCCAAAATATTGCCCCCGCTGCCAATAATCCTCGCCCTTCCACACCGGCCGCAGCCGCTCCCTCGTCTCTTGTTATTCCTACCAATTTTGTCGCTTCTGTGGTGCAAGAAGTGGGGCCGGCGGTGGTAAGAATTAATGCTTCTAGGGAAGTCAATGGAGGCGGTGATTTTTCTGAATTTGCTAACGATCCTGTTTTCCGTCGCTTCTTTGGTTCCCAAATACCCGATCGAGGAGAAAAACAAGTTCAAAGAGGTACAGGTTCGGGGTTTATTATCAGTAATGACGGTAAAATTATCACCAATGCTCACGTTGTCGAGGGAGCAGATAAGGTGACTGTCACCCTCAAAGATGGTCGCACTATCGATGGCAAAGTTTTAGGTAGTGATCCTTTAACTGATGTGGCAGTGGTACAGGTGGAAGCGAGCAATTTACCCACGGTTAAATTAGGTAATTCTGATAGTTTACAGGTGGGAGAATGGGCAATTGCTATCGGTAATCCTTTGGGATTAGATAACACTGTCACCACGGGGATTATTAGTGCCAAAGAACGTCATAGCTCCCAAATTGGTGCTAGTGATAAACGGGTGGATTTCCTGCAAACTGATGCGGCAATTAACCCCGGAAATTCCGGCGGACCTTTGTTAAATGCTCGGGGAGAAGTTATCGGAGTTAACACTGCTATCATTCAAAATGCCCAGGGTTTAGGTTTTGCTATTCCGATTAAAACTGCCGAAAGAATCGCCGAACAATTAATCACCACGGGTAAGGTGGAACATCCCTATCTCGGTGTTCAAATGGTACAGTTAACTTCGGAGGTAAAAGAACAATTAGCCGATAGTCCTATGGCTGATAATTGGACTATCCCCGATGATTCTGGTGTTTTGTTAGTGCGGGTGATGAGAGATTCTCCTGCCGCAGAAGCGGGATTGCGATCGGGTGATGTGTTAAAGTCTGTAGGTGGTAAGAATGTCACCGATCCCGATGCGGTTCAGGAAATTGTTGCTAATACTCAAATCGGCGATAATTTACCCGTAGAAATTAGCCGGGAAGGACAAAAAATTAATCTGAATATTCAAGTGGGTAGCTTGAATACTGCTAACAGATCCCAGTCTGAAAAATAAGTGGTAGAAGACCTAAACTTTATAGAGAGCTTGTTAGTAAGCTCTCTATATTTCTGGTTTTACTTTTGGCTCTTGAATCCAATAATTATGCTGTAATAGTCTTTCCTGTGGTTACTGTGGGGAGGGAAAAGTCAGAGACAATCAGGGCAAAATGATAAGTATTTTATATGTAAATAGCTTCAATGCTTAAAAATATTTAAATTTACAATCGGTAATATTTATTTTTACTTAAGAATTTATTGAGAATAATTTTTATTTATTTACGAGGTTGCAATACTTCCAGCGATTCTGGTATAATTTTGCATTATGCTAGGATGGCTTTTATTGTAATTTTTAGGGTTTTAATGGTCTGGGTTGTCTTAAAACCCTTGCTAAATCTAGACTTTTCCCTTGAGCAAAACCAAACACTTTCGCCAATTATCCCTTTTTTTCCGAACAACGTTGATCTAATTTTTGTGTAGTTTTGTTGCAAAGTCAAAATTTTTTTGACAAAATGGCTAAATTGTGCTACGGAGATAGATTGTTGATCGGTGGCCATTCAAACCGAGGCAATCAATAATTAGGACTTGCTGAATAAGTTTGTTGGTGGGGTTAGGAGTCGGTGGTCGGGAGGGTAAGTGAGAAGATCAGACAGAATTTGACATCCTCGCCGCCCTAAAAGTGCGGCGATTCCTAAACCTCACGATTTAAGTTTCTGCTTCAACCACCGTTGCATACCACGGTTAAAAAACCATGTACTGTCTTACACAAAGTCCACAGACTTTCGCGACCTTTC
>NZ_JADBSA010000432.1:0-6841 GCF_020246945.1 Microcystis sp. M113S1
ATCTTACACAGCCCAAAGTGCGCCGCAATAGCGACTCTTGTTCGGGTGTGGGGTAAAATCGAAACGAATAGGCTTTTTCCATGTCTCACATTTTAGCATATATTTGGTAAATGCGCTAGTATTTAACGGTAAAGCCGTCGTAGAACGACGGGGTTTCAGACCCAAAATTTTCGATGACAGTCACAGCCGATTATTTAGAACAACTCAATCCTTCTCAGCGCCTTGCTGTGGAGCATTTTTGCGGCCCCTTGTTGGTGGTTGCTGGAGCAGGATCGGGAAAAACCAGCGCTTTAACCTATCGTATCGCCCATTTGATCCGTCATCACAAGGTCGATCCAGAAAATATTCTCGCAGTCACTTTTACCAATAAGGCGGCCCGGGAAATGAAAACTAGAATTGAAAAAACTTTTGCTCAACAGCAAGCACAGGAAAAATACGGTCAAAGATTAGAACTTTTAGAAGAATACGAACAGAAAAAACTCTTTTCTCAAGTTTATCGGAATTATACTAAAAAACTCTGGATCGGGACTTTTCACAGTCTTTGTGGTCGGATTTTGCGCTATGACATTAATAAATATCAGGATGAATATGGTCATAGTTGGCAAAGGAATTTCTCAATTATGGACGAATCTGATGCCCAGAGTTTAGTAAAAAATATCGTCACTAAACAGATGAATTTAGACGATAAAAAATTTGATGCTCGCAATCTACGTTATGCGATTAGTAATGCCAAAAACTTAGGGTTAACTCCCAGGGATTACGCCAGAGAAAACCCTAATTTTCGGGGAAAGGTCATTTCTGAGGTTTATCAGGCTTATCAGATGCAATTGGCACAAAATAATGCGCTAGATTTTGATGATTTGATACTGGTTCCAGTCCGTCTTTTTCAGCAAAATGAATCTATTCTCGGTTATTGGCATACGCAATTTAAGCATATTTTAGTCGATGAATACCAAGACACTAACCGGATTCAGTACGAGTTAATTCGGCTTTTATCGACTAATGGTGAAACGAAAAAAAGTGAGTGGAATTGGACGGAGCGATCGATTTTTGTGGTGGGTGATGCCGACCAATCTATCTATAGTTTTCGGATGGCGGATTTTACTATTCTGCTCAATTTTCAAGCGGACTTTGGCGATGGTTTACCCGATGATGATACTCGCACGATGGTGAAACTACAGGAAAACTATCGTTCACGGGAGAATATTCTACAAGCGGCAAATAAATTAATTGAAAATAATAGTCAAAGAATTGATAAAGTCCTTGTTCCCACTAGAGAAGGGGGCGATAGTATTTATGTTTTTAAAGCCAGAGATGAACAGGAAGAAGCGGCTTTTGTTATCGATAAAATTCGAGAATTTACCCAAGAAAACCCCGAATTAAATTGGGGTAGTTTTGCCATTCTCTACCGAATTAATGCCCAATCTCGTCCCTTTGAAGATGGGTTAATTCGCAATAATATCCCCTATAATATTGTCGGGGGATTTAAATTCTATGATCGACAGGAGATTAAAGATGCGATCGCTTATTTACGAGTGATTGCCAATCCTGCTGATACCGTTAGTTTACTGAGAATTATTAACACTCCTCGGCGCGGTATCGGTAAAACCACAATCGATAGTTTGCTCAAAGCTGCCCAAGAATTAGGAGTACCTTTATGGGAAATTATCAGCGATGAAACTTCCGTTAATACTCTCGCTGGTCGTGCGACTAAAAGCGTCAATAAGTTAGCTAAAATTATCCAAAACCTGCAAGAAAAAATCACCGATTTATCCGCTAGTGAAATCTTAGACCAAATCATGGAAGATTCGGGATATATCGATGAATTAAAACAGCAGGGAACCGAGGAAGCTGATACCCGGATCGAGAATATTCAAGAATTGTATAGCGCCGTGGTACAATTTCAAGAGGAAAACGAAGAAACCAATCTACAGGAATTTCTCGCTAGTGCGAGTTTAGCCTCGGACTTAGATAATCTTCAGGAAGGTCAAGAAAAAGTCTCCTTAATGACCCTTCATTCGGCCAAAGGTTTAGAGTTTCCCCTCGTCTTTTTAGTCGGTTTAGAACAGGGCATTTTTCCCCATAATCGTAGTTTAAACGATCCCATTGCCCTTGAGGAAGAACGCCGTTTGTGTTATGTGGGGGTGACTCGGGCCAAGGAACAATTATTTTTAACCTACGCAAAAGAAAGATATGTCTGGGGGAATAAAGAGATGAAGGTAGCTTCCCAATTTTTGCAGGAATTGCCCCCAGAATTGCTCACAAGCAACCTGAAACCGAAAAAGACCCCAAAAGTGGTTCCCATTCAAACAACCGCCTCTAATCAAAGAAAATGGGGCGTAGGCGATCGAGTGTTACACTCTGCTTTTGGAGAAGGAGAAGTGACCCATATCCTTGGTGAGGGTAAAAAAATGAATCTAGCGGTCAAATTTTCGGGTTTAGGTCAGAAAATCATCGATCCTCGCACCGCACCCATGCAACTTATCCACGAATAGGTAATCATCTGTAGGGTGGGTTAGGCGAAAATAAGTTATAGTCTGACTAAAAATTGAGTATTCGCCGTAACCCACCGGCTTTTTTCTCTCTATCTCCCCACTGATAACTGATTACTGTTCACTGATAACTGACACACCCTGATTCCTCAACTCCGATCGCTACCTGCTGTTAGAATAGAGAATTGCGGTCAGACTGACGATAAAATTGAGAAGCTAAATCCTTGATTCTTAATAGTTGTTGAGAAACTTTCCGCCTACTATCGAAATTATCCGATAATATGGGCAACAGCGAGTTAGTCTATCTCAAGGTTGCGAGAGGACTCCCGTTAGAGCCGCCCTTGCTTAACGGGAGATGAATCGCGACCAAAATGAAACTAACGCGGTAGCGTTTCCACTTTCGAGGGATTTCGCTAGAATACAGAAAGCGGTAAAGCGCATAAGGGATCACGGAAACCTCCCGCTCCTTTGTACCTCGGAACAAATATCGCCCTTGAAAATGTAATGGTGACGGGTCAAGCAGCATAGAAGCTTAACGGCTAAGGTCAAAACAGCCCACAAATAAAATTCAGAGCCGTCCGCCGCCGGGCAGTCGGTAGACGTTAAACTAAAACGCTTGTGGATTCGGTCTGACGGGGGCATAGTCTTCCGATTGTGTCTAGTTAAGAGGAGTAGAAGCAAGAATCTCCCGTCACAGCGTAGCTTGACGGCGAGAGTGTCAATCAGTCTGTTAAAATTGACCCCCGTTGGTCGTATTCGCGCACTGTCTAACCTTTATGATGAGGATCAGTTAATATGGAATCAATGCAACCGACCGAGACCCAAAATCCGATTAGAACGGATTTACCCGGGTCTCTGAGCAAACCCAGCAGCAGCAGCAGCACCGAACAGATTTGGTCTGAGTATGTAGAACCAGTTTGGGATTCGGTGATGTCCTATCTGGCTAACGTCCCCGATTATATCGGTAGTTTCTTCTCTGGATACAAAAAACCTTTAATCGTTCTGGTGGCAATTTTAGCGAGTTTTGTCACCGTGAAAGTTACCCTAGCGGTTTTAGATGCGATCGATGATATTCCCCTCCTTGCTCCTATCCTACAATTAGTTGGAATCGTTTATAGTGGTTGGTTTGTCTGGCGCTATCTGCTCAAGGATGAGAATCGCCGCGAGTTATTAGCCGAAATTGATGCACTAAAAGCGCAAGTTTTTGGCAGTCACAATAACACTTTATAGAATCAAACAAAAGAGTTGAGCGCAAACACTCAACTCTTTTGTTTTTGCACAACAGCTTACACTAAATCCGTTGAGTATAGGTAACATATCAGGACAGGCACTCATGCAACAGGGTCAATAAATAGGGCTGGCTGAATAAATCTAAAAACCTTGTTGGGTAAGACTTTTAGACTTTTTGTCAATCAAAAAGTACCAGTTCTGGGAGTGATCGGGGGAAAATTCCGGGACTTTTTCTCTGAAAATTAGGTAATTTACCAGATGAGAATCGGTAAAAACCTACACCCCACACCCCACACCCCACACCCTGTCCCCACGAAAAACTTTTTGCCGCAGACCCTAAATAGGGTTTATAGCTTAACACCATAGTTCGGAAACCCGTACCGATCGAGCAGTTGTCAGGGGGCCTTGTATTTCGGTAAATTAGCACTCGGAAGGTAAGAGTGCTAATCTGGAAAAGACACTTACCCAAATACAAGAGAAACGGAGGATATTCCATGGCTGCAGTCAGCATCAACGTAACTACTGTTAAACCCCTAGGCGATCGAGTTTTCGTCAAAGTTAGTCCCAGCGAAGAAAAAACCGCCGGTGGCATTTTCCTTCCCGATGCCGCTAAAGAAAAACCCCAAATCGGGGAAGTCGTGGCCGTCGGCCCCGGCAAACGCAACGATGACGGTAGCCGTACCCCCGTAGAAGTGGGTGTGGGTGACAAAGTTCTCTACTCCAAATATGCCGGAACCGATATCAAACTTGGTGGCGAAGAATTCGTTCTCCTCTCCGAAAAAGACATTCTCGCGGCCGTTTCCTAATCATCTACCCTTGAAAACCCCTATTTTGCCCGAATAACGATACATTATGGCTAAATCTATTATCTACAACGAAGATGCCCGTCGCGCCTTAGAAAAAGGCATGGATCTCCTGGCCGAAGCGGTAGCCGTCACCCTTGGCCCCAAAGGTCGTAACGTCGTCCTCGAAAAGAAATTTGGCGCACCCCAAATCGTCAATGATGGCATCACCATCGCTAAAGAAATCGAACTGGAAGACCATATCGAGAACACCGGTGTGGCTTTAATTCGCCAAGCAGCCTCAAAAACCAACGATGTAGCGGGTGATGGTACTACTACCGCCACCGTTCTCGCTCACGCTATCGTTAAAGAAGGTTTACGCAACGTCGCCGCCGGTGCTAACCCGATTTCTCTGAAAAAAGGTATCGATAAAGCTGCCGATTTCCTCGTCGGTCAAATCGCCAAACACGCGAAACCCGTAGAAGATTCCAAAGCGATCGCACAAGTGGGCGCAATCTCTGCCGGTAACGATGATGAAGTCGGTCAAATGATCGCCTCGGCCATGGATAAAGTCGGCAAAGAAGGCGTAATTTCCCTAGAAGAAGGGAAATCGATGACCACCGAACTAGAAATCACCGAAGGGATGCGTTTTGACAAAGGTTATATCTCTCCCTACTTTGTCACCGACACCGAACGCATGGAATGCGTCTTTGAGGATCCCGCTATTCTAATCACCGACAAAAAAATCGGTTTAGTACAGGATTTGGTTCCCATTCTCGAACAAGTGGCCCGTCAAGGCAAACCCCTAGTAATTATCGCCGAAGACATCGAAAAAGAAGCTTTGGCAACCCTAGTGGTTAACCGTCTGCGCGGTGTTCTTAACGTTACTGCGGTGAAAGCCCCCGGATTTGGCGATCGCAGAAAAGCGATGTTAGAAGATATCGCCGTCTTAACCGGTGGTCAAGTAATCAGCGAAGATGCGGGTTTAAAACTGGAAACCACCAAAATTGACAGCTTAGGTACGGCCCGTCGTATCACCATGACCAAAGATACCACCACCATCGTCGCCGAAGGCAACGACGTGGCAGTGAAAACCCGTTGTGAGCAAATTCGCCGTCAAATCGACGACACCGATTCTTCCTACGATAAAGAAAAACTGCAAGAACGTCTGGCTAAATTAGCCGGGGGTGTGGCAGTGATTAAAGTTGGTGCCGCTACCGAAACGGAAATGAAAGACCGCAAATTGCGCTTAGAAGACGCGATTAACGCCACTAAAGCAGCCGTAGAAGAAGGTATCGTCCCCGGTGGTGGTACTACTTTAGCTCACCTCGCTCCCCAATTGGAAACTTGGGCCAAAGAAACCCTCCAGCATGAAGAATTAACCGGTGCTTTAATCGTTTCTCGTGCGATTTCTGCCCCCTTAAAACGGATCGCTGAAAATGCCGGCCAAAACGGTGCAGTTATTGCCGAAAGGGTGAAAGAGAAGCCCTTTAATGTTGGTTATAATGCCGCTACCGGTGAGTTCTCCGATATGTTTGAGGCGGGTATCGTTGACCCCGCGAAAGTGACTCGTTCTGCCCTACAAAATGCCGCTTCGATCGCCGGTATGGTTTTAACTACCGAGTGTATTGTCGTGGATAAACCGGAAAAAGAAAAATCCGCTGCCCCCGCCGGCGGTGGTGACTTCGACTATTAATAATTAGTCTATTTTTTCTCAACTCGATCGCTTAATTGCGATCGAGTTTTTTTTGATTAAAAAACATCCCTTCGGGTTAATACTAAATCCGTTGAGTATAGACTACATATCAGGAGAGGCACTCATGCACTCTTGCAATAGGCAAAAGGGGCAATAGATAATCAGCCGTAGGTTGGTTTGAACGGAGTGAAACCCAACAACCGAGGGTCTATGTCGGGTTTCGTTGCCTCAACCCGACCTACGAATTTACTATACAAACGGGGAAGCTTTTAAGGATTCGGAATTGATCGCAGCAGCAGAGTCAGAATACTGGTTAATACTGCCACCACCACGGGAATAATCAACGATTTTGCTCCCTTGAGGTCAGAGACATCCTTAATCAAAGCGTCCTGTGTTCCCTCTACTTTTTCCCATCGCCTATCAATACTTTTGAGTTCGGTTTTCACCTCGGCCATATCTACTTTTAGATCGGTGACATCTTTCTTTGACACTCCTGGGCCTAAAGGCGTGAGGATTCTCGAAGCTCATCACAGCCCTTTCTGGTTTCCCTTACTTAGGTCTTACACGATTATGTCTGAACCGAACCTACTAGAATATCACTTGCTATCTAGTTATCCTTTTTATGGTTCACTCTCCAAGCG
>NZ_JADBSA010000433.1:0-7215 GCF_020246945.1 Microcystis sp. M113S1
AAAAATAATCTCCCATCTCCCCAAAACGAAAACTTCATACCTCACCATTAAGATAACTGCTATAAGAACTATTTTTCAGCCGGGGGAAACCAATTATCATCTAATGTTTGTTCGAGGGATATATGAGCGTCTGAATTGAGGGAAAAAAGCTGAGAAACCGATTTAATCGCCACTGGATAAACCTTATCATACATAGCAGCTAATTCTGGCCGTAAGCTGGGACTGTCTTCTAAACGATGCTGAATTTGGGCGCGAAAATTGACTATTTCTGCCGCCCAATGATTACCTGACCGTTTTTTTTCTTCTTGCCAATAAGCCAGCTTTAAAAGATGTTCGATAAGACGGGTTAACAGACTCATTAAAGCTCGTCTATCACTTTTCCCCATACTCTCGATTTCTTCAATTAAATTATCCCAATCCACCTGCTCAAAATTACGCTCTTGTAACTGTTTTACCGTCTCTTTTAGCCATTGATTATAATCAGTTTCGTAGGCAGTTGACGACATAATTTAACTCTCCATAGAAAATTACTTAGTAGATTAAGAAAGGTTAATGGGTGTATCCATTGATAGATAGGGTTTTTCGGCTATTGTAGTAGATATCTATGGGGGAAATCCAGATATATTCTAGAACGTGAGGTGTGGAACCTGACGCGATTGCCCATAAAAATGCCAGGTTTTTGAACGTGGACTCGTTGAACCAAGAATCCCGAAGTGCTTAGTGGGGTGGGAGTGTCAATCGGATTCTCTAAAGAAACCCGCTTTCTGACTTGCAGTAAGATTGAGGGCATAGTATGGCAATTTTGCAAGCGATGAAGGCAGCGGCAGTTATTGAGCAGTACAAAAACGGGCGGCGGGATTTCCGGGGGGAATCCTTGCGAGGCGGTAATTTTCGCGGCGCGGACTTAGCAGAGGCGGATTTCAGTGGCTGTGATATACGCGGGGCAAATTTTAGTCGGGCGAATTTGACGGGGGTGAAGTTTGCTGGGGCGACGGCGGGATTGCCGAAGCGGTGGGTGGTGATTTTGTTGGGGTTGGCTTTGGTGTTAATTGTGATTTCGAGTTTTTTTTCCCTCGTAGCCGCTCATCTGGTGAGCTTAATTTTTGATTCATCCAGTACACAAAACCAAGTTGCTGGTTGGTCCACCTTAATTTTTCTCATCTGTTTTTGCGCTGTCACTTGGCGTAAAAATATTTTGGCCGGAGTCGGAGCCGTAGCCTTCGCCTTCGCCGTAGTCGTAGCCCTAGCCGTAGCCGTAGCCCTAGCCGGAGCCGGAGCCGGAGCCGTAGCCGTAGTCGTAGCCGTAGTCGTAGCCGTAGCCGTAGTCGTAGCCCTAGCCGTAGCCGTAGCCCTAGCCGGAGCCGGAGCCGGAGCCGTAGCCGTAGTCGTAGCCCTAGCCGGAGCCGTAGCCGTAGCCCTAGCCGGAGCCGGAGCCGGAGCCGTAGCCGTAGTCGTAGCCCTAGCCGGAGCCGGAGCCGTAGCCGTAGCCGTAGCCGTAGCCGTAGCCGTAGCCTTGACGCTATTTTACTTTTGCCTCGGTTGGCTGACCCTCAAACAGGAAAGCCGAGATCCTTGGTTGCGTCAAATTGTGATAGCCTTTGCTGCTATTGGTGGCACATCCTTTTTTCAAGCTAATTTAACCGAGGCAGATTTCACGGGTGCGAGGTTGAAAAATACCAACTTCAACCGCGCCATCCTGAAAAAAACCTGCTTCAAGCAGGCAATTAAATTGGAATTAGCCCGCCCCGGCAATACCTTATTAGCCAATCCCCAGGTTAGGGATTTCCTGATTGATTCCCGCACCGGAGCCGGAAAAGACTTTGCCCAAGCCAATTTACGGGGGGCATACCTAGACGGGGCAAACCTGCAAACTGCCAACTTGCGCCTAGCGAATATCAGTGAAGCCAGCTTGCAATACGCCAACCTTGCGGGGGCAAACCTCACCGAAGTCAACGCCGTCAATACCGATTTGCGCCATGCTACTCTGACGGGTGCTTGCGTGGAAAATTGGAATATTGATGCCACCACCCAACTGGATGAGATTGACTGCCAGTATATTTACCTGCTTAATGGGCAAAAAGAACGCCGCCCCAGCAGTGGTGAATTTCAACCAGGGGAATTTACTAAATTGTTTGCCGAAATGTTCGACACCGTTGACCTCATTTTCCGCAATGGGGTGGATTGGAAAGCTTTCATTGCTGCCTTAAAAGAAGTGCAAGTGCAGAATGAAGATACGCCGCTTCAGATACAGAGCATTGCCAATAAAGGAGATGGGGTGATAGTGGTAAAAGTCCATGTACCGCCCGATACTGATAAAGAGAAAATTCATCAAGAATTTAACCAAAATTATCAACTACAACTCGCAGCCGTCGAAGCCCAATATAAGGCACAACTCACCGCCAAAGAGACGGAAATTGCCATCTATCGCCAACAAAGTGTTGATATGATGGAAATTACCAAAACCCTCGCCAACCGTCCCATCCATGTAGAAGCAAAAGCCATGAGCAACAGTAACGACAGTTCCCCAAATATTACCATCCGCGATATTAATGATTCTGCCGTCAATTTCGGCGAAATCATTGGCGATGTAACCAATACCATCAACCAAATTGCAGCCGATGCTTCCCCAGAAAACGCCCAACTTAAAGCTTTACTGCAAGAACTGACTCAGGCGATTGAAATTGACAGCCATTTAGATGTAGAAGAAAAAGCCGAAGCCGCCAACCAAGTGAAAAAGATTGCCCAAGCTAGTCAAAATCCTGATGATGCCGGATTGCAAAAGAAAGCCCAACGAGCAGTTAATTTTCTCGAAACAATTGCTAAAGCTTTGGAACCTGCCAGCAAACTTGCCCAAGCCTGTCAAAAAGCCTTACCGATAATTTTGGGAATATTAGGCTTCTGATAGGTTTATAGTTGCGCTTTAGCGCAGTTCTAGTTAGGGCTAGAGCATCCTCGTAACTGTTTTACCGTCTCTTTTAGCCATTGATTATAATCAGTTTCGTAGGCAGTTGACGACATAATTTAACTCTTCATAGAAAATTAATTAAATGGCTCTCTATCTAGGAGAAGCCGAATTTTGTTCAAAAGTTAACTCCTCTAACACTTCCGTAACCAACTTGCCATTGGCTAAACGCTTTAAACTTCTAATCTGAATATTTACTTTAGGAGTTTCTTCTAACTGTTCAATCAAAAAATCTGCATATTTGATTATTGCCTCACGCGCCGCACTTTTTTTAGTCCAAACTTGCGCCATTTCTAACATATTAGTAACCCCAATAAACTCCTCTCCCTCCCCATCTAAACTATGATTAGCTGCATAGGCATTAGCAGTAGGACACAACAATAAAACATAGCCTAAATGTCCTTTTGTTGCTGTGCCAAATCCTTTAGCCATAAAGAATTTTCCTCAAGATAACAAATCGAGCGCGATTGTCGATGATAGCTGAGATTCTATCACTTGATGACCGAGATTAACCGGTCGAGCATTTCCCTCTACCGGCGCGCAATAACGGGGAATTGGACTAGAAACGAGGCTAATATGACGGTCACTCACCGCTAATCCATGGGTAGGATCATAGCCTTTCCAGCCGCCCCCCGGCAAATACACCTCTACCCAAGCGTGTAAATATCTTTCTCCTTGGTCTAAATCTCCTTCTTGATAGCCACTGACAAAACGGGAAGCCAATCCCACACAGCGACACACATCCATAAATAAAACCACAAAATCGCGACAGGAACCCTGCTTATTTTTCCAAGTGTTTCCGGGTAGATAGGGTTCCCCAGTAAGACGAATAATTTGCTGACAATTTCGGTAAATTTTGTCATTAAGATTAAACAGGAAAGATAGCACCTGTCCCTCGGTTTCCCGCATAACTTCTTGGGCTAATGCTGCCACATCAGGGTCATTAGCTAACCCATAAAATTGTCTGTAGGGTTGTAATTGACTGTGGAGAGAAATGGGATAATCAAAGGGTAAACAGGTCGCCCAAGGTTCCAACAAATACTGAAAAGGATTAACTCCATGGGTTTCTACTTCACTCACCACATCAATTAATAATTCTTCCGTCGGTTGATTAAACCAAATTTGTAAACAAGAATTTCCATCGAGGTCGATAATATTAGTTATCGTTAAAGGTTCCGGGTTAATTTTGAGCGTGAACTCTCGTAAAGTTTGCCCACCATCGGATTTTGGTCGCAAGCGCAGCAGATGGGGCGATAAAATCACGGGTTGATTATAGAAATAGTTAGTTTGATGCCGAATGTGATAACGCATTAAGTTGTTAATTGGGATTGATATTGAAAGTTATTTACTGGCAGAGGTGAGGCAAGTTCAGGATTAAAAACAAAGAAAGTTTCTGTCATTTTTATTCCTACATCATTAACTCTTTTTTGAATATGGTCGAGGAATTCATGTAATCCCATTTCAATAATATCCTCGATAGTTAGATAGCTCATTTCCGCACCAAGTCGCCCTAAACTTCTTTCTACCGAATTCCCCCAAGTTCCTATAGGAGTACCAGTAACTTGATGCAAACAGTGGTCTAATTCCCGCAGACAAAAGTGAATTGAACGAGGAAATTCTCGATTAAGAATTAAAAATTCGGCCACGTCACTAGGAGTAATCCGTCGTTGACATTTACGATACATTTCGTAGGCACTCACCGACCGCAGTAAAGCAATCCATTGAATTTGGTCTAGAGAAGTTCCTACCCATTGAGCGGAAGGTAAGAGATAATAGTATTTAACATCAAGAATTCTGGCGGTTTTATCGGCGCGTTCCTGTAATCTTCCCATAACGCCAAAATGCCAACCTTCATTATGAGTCATCGTTGCATCCATCACCCCCGCAAAACGGTGACTAGCCAATTTAACTTGGGTAAAAAAGTTCGGTAAAGTAGTTTGAGGATGGTAAGAGGAAGCATCTTTTACCATCAAGAAAAAACCATTAACCTGTTCCCACATTTCCGAAGAAATAATCTCGCGAACTGACCGAGCATTTTCTCGCGCCCAGCGCAAACAAGAGATAATTGAACTACTATATTCCGTGTCAAATGTCAAGAAATTGATCACATTTTCTGCGGTGGCTGTGCCGTAACGTTTCTTGAATTGTTCTAAATCTCCCGTGGTTAAAACCAAAGGTTCCCACTGTTGCAAAACACTGGTAGGTACATCTAACATTAAATTAAGGTTAACATCCATAAACCGGGCGACGTTTTCTGCCCGTTCAATATAGCGATTTAACCAATAAATTGAATCGGCAACTCTACTAAGCATAATTAACCAGGAAAAAGTGAAAAGGTTAGGGTGGATTGGGCGAAAATAATTTATGCACTCGACTCATGATTTAATTTTGGCCGTAACCCAGCAAAATTTTGATTATTGTCTTGATTACTTGGTTAAAACCCAAGTATCTTTACTGCCACCACCTTGAGAAGAATTAACCACTAAAGAACCCTTTTTCAAAGCCACGCGAGTTAACCCCCCGGGATGCACATAAATTTCATCGCCACGATGGAGAATATAGGGACGTAAATCCACATGACGACCTTCAATTTCCGTGTCAATTAAAGTGGGAACCCTAGAAAGACTTAACACTGGTTGAGCGATATAATTGCGGGGATTAGCGGCAATGCGTGGGGCAAATTCTGCCCTTTGTTCGGGGGTAGCTTGAGAACCGACTAACATCCCATAACCTCCCGACTCATTAGCGGCTTTCACAACTAATTTATCGAGATTATTTAAAACATAATCTAAGTCCTTTTCTCGCCAACAAAGATAGGTAGGAACGTTATTTAAAATCGCTTCTTCTCGCAGATAATAACGAATCATATCGGGGACAAAAGCATAAATAACCTTATCATCGGCGACTCCCGTACCCGGGGCATTAGCTAAAGCGACGCGACCTTCCTGGAAAACTTTTAATAATCCGGGTACACCTAACATCGAATCGGGACGAAAAACCGCCGGATCTAAAAAGTCATCATCGAGGCGACGATATACCACATCTACCCGTCTTAATCCCTTGGTGGTTTTCATTTGTAGATAACCATCAAAGACGACTAAATCACGCCCTTCCACTAATTCCACCCCCATTTGTTGGGCAATAAAAGAATGTTCAAAGTAGGCAGAATTATAGGTTCCAGGGGTTAAAACCACCACGGTGGGATTAGGCAATTGGGGCGGTGCTAAATTAAGGAGAGTTTCCAACAGATGGGAAGGATAATCATCCACTGGTTTAACATTCATTGTCTGGAAAATATCGGGGAAGGTGCTTTTCATTACCCGACGATTTTCGAGGACATAAGAAATACCGGAAGGAACCCGCAAATTATCCTCTAAAACGTACCATTGACCATCCTTATCGCGGACTAAATCGGTTCCCGTGATGTGACACCAGATACCTCCGGAGGGTTTCAGTCCCACACAGGGTTTCAGAAATCCCGTTGCCGAGGCGATTAATTCGGGGGGAATAATGCCATCTTTAATGATTAACTGGTCATTGTAGATATCGGAGAGAAAAAGATTGAGAGCTTTGATGCGTTGTTTCAGGCCTCTTTCTAAATAATCCCAGTCCTCAGCCGAGACAATTCGGGGAATAATATCAAAAGGAAAGATTTTTTCCACCCCTTGATTGTCGCTATAGACATTGAAAGTCACCCCCAATTCAAACAGGGCCGACTGAGCGGTTTCCCGGTGTTGTTGAAGTTCTCGGGGGGGCAGATTCTGCAACCATTTGATTAAAGGGGACGCGTGGGGACGAGGTTGACCATCATCTAAGAATAGTTCGTCGTAGAAGCCTTCGGGATCGTAGGTATTTAATAGCACACTGACCTCATTTCATACCTTACCAAAATTTTGGGTTAAAGCCCCGTCCTTTTAGGACGGCTTGATGTTAAAATAAAACTGGTTTGAATCCCCTGAGTGGGCGGTAGTGAATGGCTCGATTGAGTTGAACCCTTGAACTCGAAAGTCTGCATAAGAGACAAAAAGGGAGGGTAGCGAAAACCTCGTCAAACATAGCGCAGTAGCCGCTCAACAACGGTGAATGAAAAACCAGTAAAAATCTTTGTCGTAAGACAGATAGGGTAGGGCATACCCAAATCTTGGTTGAAAGACCAAAACGCTTGGAGAGTGAACCATAAAAAGGATAACTAGATAGCAAGTGATATTCTAGTAGGTTCGGTTCAGACATAATCGTGTAAGACCTAAGTAAGG
>NZ_JADBSA010000434.1:0-6335 GCF_020246945.1 Microcystis sp. M113S1
TAGCATTGAAGAAGTTTCAGTATATGCTACTCTTTCTTGTCTTTCATACCAAGCTTGTGTTCGTTAGTGGAGAGCTTTGTTGTAAACCAATCTTACACAGCCCAAAGTGCGCCGCAATAGCGACTCTTGTTCGGGTGTGGGGTAAAATCGAGTAGGCTTTTTCCATGTCTCACATTTTAGCATATATTTGGTAAATGTGTTAATATTTAACAGTAAAGCCGTCGTAGAACGACGGGGTTTCAGACCCAAATTTTCGATAAACCGATAAAAAACTATCAAATAACCAAAAATTACGAAAACTGGGCAAATAAATCCAAGTCAGTCCTAAGCCCGTCATTACCTGCAACAATAAAGCAGATAACCCAAAACCCTCAAAATATTGCTCAAATTGACGAATTCGGTCTGGTTCTCGGTTTTTGAGGGCCTGGGGTAGAACGGTGACTGCCAGCAATAAATGTCCACCGGCCCAGACGGTCGCCCCTAGGCTGTGGAGAATTACTAAAATTTTGAACAACATGGGTTTCTCTTGGTCATGATTTGCTAACTTATAGTCCTTGGCTAGGCTATTTCCGAGTATTCAGTAACAATAGATACAGAAAAAATCCTGATATCTTCTCCTTACTAAAAAATATGGATTTAATTTTATGTCATCAAACGGCGGATTTTGACGCTTTGGGGGCAGCGGTGGGTTTATCGTTGCTGAAAGCGGGTAGTCGCATTTTGTTAACGGGGGGAGCGCACCCGACGGTGAGGGAATTTTTGGCCCTGCATCGGGATGAATTCGCTTTAATTGAACTGCGTAGTGTCAATCCGGCCTGTATTCGCTCTTTAATTATCGTTGATAATCAGTGGCGGGAGCGTCTGGGAAAAGCTTCCCAGTGGCTCGATTTAGGGCATTTACAGGCGATCGAATTGTATGATCATCATTTGGATAGTGAAAGCGATATTCATGCCTCTAGCGTCCATTTAGAAGCAGTGGGAGCCACCACGACTTTAATTGTAGAAGCTTTACAAAAAGCCGACATTAAACCAAACTCGATGGAAGCGACGGTAATGGCACTCGGTATTCACGTTGACACGGGTTCCCTGACTTTTGCCGGTAGTACCCCCAGGGATGCCTATGCTTTGGCTTGGTTAATGACCTGTGCTGCTAACATTAAAACGATCGCCCAATACTGTCAACCGAGTTTTTCCCCGCGCTTACAGGAGTTATTTAGCCTTGCTTGGGAAAATCTAGAGATTAAAACGATCCATGACCGTAAAATCGCCCACGTTCTCCTCCATACTGCCGATTTTATCCCCGGTTTGTCTAGTGTGGCCGAGCGCCTACTGGAATTATCCGATAGTGATGCGCTCCTTTTCGGCCATAGTTATAGTAAAGACGAGGAAGATAAGTCCCGACAGCGTTTAACTGTGATTGGTCGCTCTAGAATCGATGGGGTGAATCTATATCGGCTTTTTTCCCCCTATAACGGCGGTGGTCATGCTCAGGCCGCTTCGGTGAGTTTTCGCGATGTTCAGCCAGTTCAACAGTTAAACCAACTGCTAGGGGACTTAATTGCCCAAATTCCACCTTCTCCTACTGCTAGGGACTTAATGTCTTCTCCGGTGCGAACAATTCGTCCCGATACTTCCATATCTCAAGCCGAGCGCATCCTTTTCCGTTACGGCCATTCGGGGTTATCGGTGGTAGATGAGCAGGATCGCTTAGTTGGGGTGATTTCTCGTCGTGACCTCGATTTAGCTCTCCATCACGGCTTTTCTCGCTCTCCTGTGAAGGGATACATGACTTGTAATCCGAAAACTATTACCCCCGACACTTCCCTTCAGGAAATAGAGTCGCTGATGGTAACGTACGATTTGGGGCGTTTACCTGTACTAGAAAACGGGCAGTTAGTCGGTATCGTCACTCGTACAGATGTATTAAGACAGATCCATCAAAATGAGCGGGTGCGTTTTGAAGGGTTTGCTTTGGTTTCCTGTCTTTTACCGGCGATTAAAGAGCGTTTAGAGCCGATTTTATGGTCATTCCTGCAAGCTGCCGCCGCTGCCGCTCAAAAACGCGGTTGGCATCTCTATCTGGTTGGGGGTGCGGTGCGCGATTTATTGTTAGCGACAGAAAGGGATACTTTATTGTTACAGGATATCGATTTAGTTGTGGATGGCTGCCATCGCGCCGCCGATGTGGGTGCGGGGGTGGAATTGGCTAATTGTTTACAGGAAATTTATCCGGAGGCCCGGTTATCGATTCACGGGGAATTTCAGACGGCGGCTTTGTTATGGCACAAAGATGAGCGTTTTGGCTCGTTATGGGTGGATATCGCCACGGCACGCACGGAATTCTATCCCTATCCTGCCAGCAATCCCCAAGTGGAGGCTAGTTCGATTCGACAGGATTTGTATAGAAGGGATTTTACGATTAATGCTCTGGCAATTCGCCTAACTTCGCCGAAAGAGGGGGAATTACTCGACTTTTTTGGCGGTATGTTGGATTTACGCGCCCAACAAATCCGGGTTTTACACGCTAATAGTTTTATCGAGGATCCGACGCGCATCTATCGAGCGGTGCGTTTTGCCACTCGGTTAGGATTTGTTATTGAACCCTTGACAGAAGGCTATATTAGGTATGCGATCGAAAGTGGAGTTTATGATCGCTCACGACAACAAAATCAGAACGCACCGGCTTTACAGTCCCGTTTAAAAGCGGAGTTGAATTATATTTTAGAGGCGGATTACTGGGAAAGTGCCTTAGAAAAGTTGGCCGATTTGGGGGCTTTGCACTGTTTACACGGGGATTTAAGTTTAAATCGGGCTTTATGGCGACAATTGCGCTGTCTCAGTTGTTGGTTAGATTGTTTAAGTCTGGAATTGCCGGTGAATGCTTGGTTAATGCGGTTGGAATTATTAATCGCTTCTCTGGCTATGGGGGAAAGAATAGCGATCGCTAATAATTTACAATTGCCCAAAGATAGTGGGGAGCGTTTACAAAAACTAGAAGTTATGGAAAGGGAGATTAGCAATAATTTTGCTTATGATCGACCCGTTAGTCAAATTGTCAGCTTTTTCAACGGTTATAAGGTTCCTAGTTTGTTACTGGTGGCGGTGAGGAGTGAGACTAGGATGCGGGCTTTAATCTGGCAATATTTAACTAAATGGTCGCAGATCGAGGCTCCTATCGACGGCAATGACCTAAAAGCTTTGGGTTATCAACCAGGCCCCCAGTTTAAATCGTTACTTGCGGCAGTGTTGGGGGCGACTTTAGATGGAATAGTCAGCAATAAAAGCGAGGCTATGGCTTTTATTGCTAGATTAACTAATTCCGCAGATTAGGTATCGGCTGCCCCTTCATTTTCCGAAGATTGTCTTTGATCGCTGGAATAACCGCCTCTACCTCCTCTGGTGGTGGTACGATTAGAGGCAGCCCGGAATTGACGAGCGTAGGCGCGGTTGCGTTCAGCTTTTTCTTTTTTCAAATTACGACGTTTAGCCACAAGAATCTCCTTGGGATAATAGATAGACAAGCGGGGAAACGAGCGCTCGCCTCCCCTATTGACATTGACACTCTCCACCCTAAAAGTGCGGAGATTCTTGGGCTGAATCCTGCCTCCACTAGCAACGCTAATTTTGGTCTTACAGTTTCATGTCTAGTCCGACTACACCCTATAAGGCAAGCACTCTTATGGACTACTCCCCAAGCGTAAATTTCTGTGTGTCCCACAGTATTTAATTGTTTTGCGTTCTTACAGCTTGGACTTAATTGAACACCATTGACTGTTAGAAATTTTGAGATCACGGAGTAGGACGTTTAACCTATTTCCTCACGTTCTCACGCTCGGAACCACCCACAAACATCCTACCACAAAGCCGTCCTAAAAGGACGGGGTTTTCAACCCAAATTTCCGATAACCTAGAATGGTTACGATTGGGGATTAGTAGCGACGATCTTGGCTGCGATCACCGCCAGAAAAGGAAGATTTGGGTTCTCTTTCGCGAGCTTGATTGACTTTTAATTCTCGTCCCATCCATTGAGCGCCGTCAAGAGCGGCAATAGCCTTCGCTTCTTGCTCTGGGGTTTCCATTTCCACGAAAGCGAACCCGCGTTTTCTTTTCGTTTCCCGATCCATGGGGAGGTGAACGCGCTTGATTTTACCATATTCGGTAAAAACTTCCGCTACATCCTCTTGGTCAACCTCGAAAGGGAGATTACCAACATAAATTGACATAAAACCTATCCTTGCACAGATAAAAACAACAGATTTGTAGAGAACCAAGATTTCGGGAACTAGCTGAACCAATACTAAACAGAAATGCTTTGACCATTAATACTGACAACGAGCCGCAGTGCCGACTTTTATTCTCGATCTCCATCCTAGCACATAGCTATTAGCTTTGATTGATTCTGCCTCTCTCGCCACCTGAGCAGATAAACTAGACTAGAATGCTGCCCTATAAAATGCCCTAATTATGAGTTTATCCCCCCATCCGATCGAAACTGCCCTAAAAACCCTGGAAACTAAGGCCGAGGATTCGATTTCTGGGGTGCTTTCCCCACCTGTTGCCGAGAAACGGCAACAAGAGCCGGACTTCCTCCGGCAGTGCGTAGGATGCTCCCAAGAGGGTATCCTCGCCATACCCTCACATCTGGGTACAGTAATACATAACATATAGAACTCTATTCTTAAGGCCAGATGAGTGCTTCCTCCTTCGACTATAGAATGATCGATCCCATTTCTGGGCCGATCGATCCCAAAAAACAAGGGACGTTACGCCATTGGGGAAGTCATCCCTATTTTACCCGGCGCGCTTGGAATGTGGTACAGGAATATATTAAGCGTTTTAGTCAGGTGGGAGATGCGGTTTTAGATCCCTTTGGGGGATCGGGAGTGACTGCGGTAGAGGCTCTAGTTTTAAAGCGAAAGGCGATTTACTCGGATATTAACCCGATGGCTGGTTTTATCTGCCGCAATATCGCTGTTAGTCCCGTTAACATCGATGATTTTCGGTCTGCTTTCGATGACATCGCCAGAAATTGTCAGGAAAAGATTGAGGAAGTTTATCGAATGTCTCCAGAAGAAGCGGCGGATTTAGAGATTCCCTATTGGTATCCGCAAGGGGTTCGTTTACCGAAAAATGCGGACGCAGAATCTGTAGAAAATTTGTTTACCAAACGTCAATTATTTTCCCTTTCTCTAATTCTCAACCAGATTGAATTAATCACCGATCCGATCATTAAAGATTTAATGAGGTTTACTTTCTCGGCAACTCTCAATAAAACCAATTTAACCTTTAGTTCCACGAGAGGAAGAATAGAAAGCCGGGGAAATAGCGGAATTATGCACCGTTATCGCTATTGGATTCCTCCTCAAACTATCGATCTTAATGTCTGGGAACAATTCGAGCAGAAATTTAAGGGGACGGCAAAATTCAAGATCGAAACTAATACAGTAATCGGTGATTTTTATCAAGAAAATTTTTCAATTTTTGATTTCTCAGCGACGGACTTAACTGGCATATCGTCCGAATCCGTGGATTATATCTATACCGATCCTCCCTACGGACAACATATTGCCTATTTAGATCTCTCGACTATGTGGAATGCTTGGCTAGGATTTGAAGTGAGCGATAACGCAAGAGAATTGGAAGCGATCGAAGGAGGAGATTTAAAGAAATCGAAAGAAACTTACATCAATTTGTTATCGAATTCCATTCGAGAAATGTTTCGAGTTTTGAAATTTGATCGCTGGATGAGTATTGTTTTTGCTCACAAAGATCCCGCCTATTGGGATGCGATCGTTAAATCTGCTCAAGAAGCTGGTTTTGAGTATGTAAATTCCTCTGTACAACATTCTACTACGCCCTCATTACACAAAAAGAAAAATCCTCTGACTGTCCTATCGGGAGAGTTAGTTTTAAACTTTAGAAAAGTGAATAATCCCAAAACAATCGCCATCAGTAAAGTCGGGATCGATATCCTGCAAATTATTAAAGAAGTGGCCGAGATGACAATCGTTAAAAGTTCGGGTGCTTCCACAGAAGATATTTATAATGCGCTCATTCCTAAATTATTGGAAAATGGCTTACTAACCCAAGTCAAGAAACAAATAGATGATATTACTCCTTTGTTAAAAGAGGAATTCAACTTTTCGGAATTAGATCATCTCTGGAGAATTCGTACAAATACGAAAATCGGTTGCTTTATGGTTCTTCGTTACTTAGTATGGTTCGATAGGGTGGCATAAATGGACTAAATTCTTATCTGGCAAAAGATTTAATTAATTAGTTCGCTCTAGATCAAAAACAATTGACAAAAATTGCAGCAACGTCTGTCTCTATAA
>NZ_JADBSA010000435.1:0-2982 GCF_020246945.1 Microcystis sp. M113S1
AAATCCTTATCTGGCAAGAGATTTAATTGATTGGTTCGCTCTAGATCAAAAACAGTTGACAAAAATTGCCTAAGATCTTTCTCTATAAGGGTTTCATCCCTTATAACCCCCGTCTATTGCATAACACAAACCGAAGAACCATTAAATTGAAGATAGATTTTGTCTTTGATCCCCCCTGCCTCCTTGATAAGGGTGGTATATGATAATTTTTAACACCTACCTACTTATGACGTTGAAAGAAGTTTTTAAGCAGCGATTTGAAGAGCTAGAGGAGCAAGCATCCCAATTAGAATCTTCTAAAAAAGTTCTCCGAACAGAGATAATTGGCGGCACCAATGAAGTCGATAGCAACTTACTTTTAAGCTGGAAGGTAAAAGTAAAAAACTTATTGTCTAAAGTTTGTGGTGAAGATTCTCAGCACTTCAAACAATTTGAGCGGGAAGAAGAGAGCGGGTATTATACAACTTATGGGATATTTAAGGCATTTAAAGCGGTATTTTTGGCAGCAAAAGAAGATTTTGATGGTGGTTATCTCTCGTCTATTAAAACACTGGTTCAAGCCGAAGTTTTTGATTCTGAGCTTGAACAAGCAAATGAGCTTTTTTCTAGTGGTTATTATACCGCTGCGGCTGTGATTGCAGGAGTTGTGTTAGAGACGGCATTGCGAGAGTTATGTGATAGAAGTGGGATTCCGCATGGGAAGTTAGATAAAATGAATTCCGACTTGGCAAAAGCTGGTGTATATAACAAACTTAATCAAAAGCGAATAACAGCGATCGCAGACATTCGTAATAGTGCTGCCCATGGAAAACAGAATGAATTTACAGTTCAAGATGTTTCTGACATGATTAAAGATGTTAGCCGATTTCTTGCCGACTACCTTGTAGATTAGCTTGTCTAACAAGTGGGATAGGAAATTATCGACATTGGGATTTTTCCCTATTGAAGTATCACTGAACTGCTCCAACAAGCGATCGCTCAAAGCGTCTGAACGTCTTCCCTAGCCCGCTACGCGCTCAGGGACTCATGGGGGTTTGTTGAAGACGGCTGTTGGCCAGGATCTCTTATAATGGGGAAGTCGGAATGTTTTTTCTTCCTATGCCAGTAAGCGCTGAAGCTCTTAAGCAAGACTTGGATCGACTGACTGATAATCAGCTTCAGCAAGTGGCTGATTTTATCGCCTTGTTAAAGTTTCGCAGTCAGCGTCATCAGGCTGTTCTCGATCCAATGCAACTGGCCGATCTTTTTGCGGAGTTTGCTGATGAAGATCGCGCCTTTGCTGAAGAAGGGATGAATGAGTATGCAGTAATACTCCATCAAGAAGACCAATGATCACTAATCCTCTGAAACGGGGTGAAGTCTGGTTAGCCGACCTCAATCCAACTCAAGGTTCTGAACAAGCGGGCATTCGTCCCGTCATCATTTTCCAGAATGACCTTGTTTCCCAGTTCTCAACTACGATCATTGCTATTCCGCTCACCACCAACCAACGTCGCGCTGCTTTGCCTATATGCTTACTGATAGAACAGGGTAATGGTGAACTCGGGCAAGATTCTGTTGCCCTATGTTTTCAGATGAGAGTGCTGGATAAAACTCGTTTGATCCGCACACTGGGACAACTGAGTCCCGAAATAATTGCCCAATTGGAAGAAGTGGTTTTGGTAACCTTAGGATACGAGTCATAAATGTGGAATTAAATGGAATTCTTATGTGTATAGGCTACATATCAGGACCGGCACTCATGCAAGGGGCAAAAGATAATCAGTCTTTAATAAACGGATTTAGTATAAAATGTCAAAAATTAAAAGTCCTCTGCGTTATCCCGGTGGAAAATCCCGAGCAATTAAGCAAATTATGCCGCAAATTTCTGTGAATATTAGGGAATATCGAGAACCTTTTTTTGGTGGTGGCTCTGTGTTTTTTGCTGTTAAGCAACTCTTTGGACAGCAAATAAAAACCTATTGGATTAATGACTTAAATTATGATTTATATTGTTTCTGGCAATGCGCTCAAGAAAATATTGAGTTATTGGTAGCAAAAATAACAGAAATTAAACAGAAATATGATAGCGGGCGAGAATTATTTCAAGATTTGACAAGGGAAGATTTAAAGTTAACCGATTTTGAAAAAGCGGTGCGTTTTTTTATCTTAAATCGGATTACTTTTTCGGGGACTGTGGATTCAGGAGGTTATTCGAGCGCCGCTTTTACCAGTAGATTTACTGATTCATCGATTGCCAGATTAACCCAAATTGCGCCGTTATTAGCATCGGTAAAAATTACTAACCAAGACTACGAAGAGTTATTATTTGCTGAGGGAAAAGAAGTGTTTATCTTTCTTGATCCACCCTACTATAGTGCCACAAAATCCCGTTTGTACGGTGTAAGAGGGAATTTACATACCAGCTTCGATCATCAACGTTTTGCCGATAATATGCGTCAATGTCAGGCTAAATGGTTAATTACCTACGATGATTGTCCAGAGATACGAAAACTCTTTGATTTTGCCCATATTATCGAGTGGAATCTTCAGTATGGCATGAATAATTATAAACAAGGATCGGCGGCATCTGGTAGGGAATTAATGATCAAAAACTATTAGTGCGATGCCGAAGGCACTGGGTAGCAGTAAGCTAATCTTATATGTTGGGTTGACGACTGTACTTCATCCTATTAATTTAACCATTGGTGCAAATCTTCCAAATCCGAAAAATCCAATAAAGCAAGAGCTAAATTATCCAGTTGATTAGGATTTAACTGTTTAATTTTTTGTTCTACCTTTAAAGGAATAGAACCTAGTTTTAAATTTAGCTGACGCAAAATTAGGCTTTTTTTAGCGGATAATTCTCCTTCCTCTCTACCTTCCTCTCTACCTTCCTCTCTACCTTCCTCTAAAGCTTCTTGATAGACTTTAGTTTCTCTTAAATCACTTAAACTAAACATAGCTTCTATCTCCTTACGATTCACTTTCGGTAATTTATAA
>NZ_JADBSA010000436.1:0-25418 GCF_020246945.1 Microcystis sp. M113S1
AAAAAAATTTACAATACGAATCAAGGTTATATTAGTGTTTCAATTATTTTTGAAAACAATCATCGTCTAGATTTTATTGAAGTAAAAAATACTGATGTAAAAGCCAAAATAAAATATCGTTATCATTATATGGATGAGCATAAAGCCTCAGATCACGAGACATAAACCGTTTCCTCTAAAATACGTTCTCGAATCTGGGGTTTAATATCTTCCTTGATTACTAAATCAATTTTGCGCTTAAATAAATCCTCAAGTAAAAATTTTAAATCCATATAATTATCAAAAGTTACATCTCCTTTAAATTCTACCAATAAATCTAGATCACTATTAGCTGTCGCTTCACCCCTAACAAAAGAACCAAAAACTCCTAAACTTTTAACTTGATATTTTAACTTTAGACTCTCTAGGTAGCTTTTCAAAACATCAAAGATTTGTTCAAAATCAGATTTGTTTGTTGTCATTTTAATCTCCAGGAAATATTCTCGAAATTACTTAAAAATTAACCTAAATTTTGATGAGTGCGTTCGCTGCTCTTGTAGTTGAAGAACAAAACCCAACACAACCAACAGTTACTTTTTTTAACGTCAACCTAAATGAGGCAATAGAAAATCTCGCAATTAGATTGCTTCGCTATCGCTCGCAATGACAATCATAATGTACTATTTTAGCTGAAACAGTCCACTAGAAGATGGCGATCTTTAGGGAATAAAAATTCGACCGACTCCCATGTAGTTGTCGAGATCAAGCAAAATCTCAATCAGACGAGTGGCACAGTTTTGCCGATAGCGGCCCTCATCAAATCGATCAGGATTCCCAATTGTCAAAATTGGTAAGGAAGTTGGCGTATTCTCTTCCCGTATTGTCTGTTCTAGAGAATCGTCTCCCTTCATATTCCGATTCGCTGTAATCAAAATCATCTGGTTGGTTTGGGCAAATTGCCAAACGACGCGATCACTACTATCCATCGGCAACCCAACTTCCTGAAAGGTGAAGAAGCGGATGGTTAATAGGTCAAGCCATCCTTCGGCCGAAAGAGTTCCCCAGAATAAAACAGCATCACCTGTTAAGTTGTAATCAATCAAGAAATTCATCATTCGGCTTCAATCCGGGCTTTCCAGGCTTGAAGTTTGGCACGAAGGGCTTCCTGACCCGGCTTCGGGGGCATCGCCGCGATCTTGGCAAATCGTTCACGATTTCGCTCTTCCCAATATTGCCGAATCTCCGCGGCTGTTTGCAGGCATTCTTGGTATTCTGCTTCAACCTCAGCGCGATGGGTATCAATATATTCTAGGGCTAAACGAATCTGCTCATCATTAAGACCGAGTTTTTCACGGATCAGCTTGGATGGGTACTGAGCCTTCCGATAGTCCATTACGTCATAAAGAGTGATGCGTGTACCTGAAATGGTCAATCCACGCTCTGTACGAATGATTGTTGCTTGCCCACCTGATGCCAGAGTCATATCGAATGCTCCTACAAGATTAACTCCATGATACCTGATCAAAAGCTCAAGCTAGATTCAGGATACTGGACTGTTTCAGCTAAAATGAGGCAAGAGAAAATCTCGCAATTAGATTGCTTCGCTATCCCTCGCAATGACAATCATAATGTACTATTTTAGCTGAAACAGGGTGTAGGTTGGCTTAATGTGCGAAACCCAACACAACCAACAGTTACTTTTTTAACGTCAACTCAACTGCTAACAAAAATGTTTGATTTTAATTAAGTTTTCTCAGAGGACAAAGCCATGAAACTATTTAACTCCCAAAATCTTTTAAGTGCTTCCTTATGTTCCTTATTAGGATTGTTAACGCTTTTTGCTGGTTCCTATCCTTTGGTTAAAGCACAATCAGAACCAAAGCTAGGCTGTCAAGCTACTGTTGATAAAATTCTTCAAGAAATTCGTTCTAAAGGGGTTAGAAGAGTTGAATTTAGTGTTTCTAAGGGAACGGCTAATAGTTATAGGACAGGAAATTCAACAAATAAAACTGATGTATTAGATGTTGTTCTAATCGATGATGTAGGTGCTACTACCAGTAATGGAATTGCCATCAGTAATATTTTCGCATCACCAAAGCTTTTAAATAATTGGGCTAACCAAATTGTTAAAAACTGTGGCAATACAGCTATAGTAAGTTTTTGGATATCGCAATCAGATATAAGTATAAATTATTATATTCAACAAGATGGTACAACTATAAAAGAAAAATGCTCTCAACTAGACAATACCTCGGAACCCATTCCTTGGGGATTAGGATTACCAGTAAGTTGTGGGTAAACAATAAATATATTTTCGTCACAGAAAGCTCATGGTTCATGGATAATAAGCCGTAATAACCAGACTTCTATCGGCACTATAAATTGCTTCAACACGACGGAAACTAGAATGATTCCACCAAACTTTAATTCTATTTCCCTTGGCTGGAGCAGACCCAACAACGGTATAACCGGCATTGAACATCAATTGTTCAAAAACTTCTGCTGGCATTATTTTAGATGAAATGGGAGAAAGACCATCAATTTGATGCTTATCGAGGGTCATAACTCCCTTTATAGGTTGTAAAAATTTGATAACCAGGTAAAACTAAGCTGATACCAGCAAAACTATGTATTGTTCCTGGATAACTTTCTTCTGCATCACTACCCCCCAATCGCCAACAAAAAGAACCCAACCAAATATAAAAGCCTGGAATCAGTGCGTCCATAGAATAGGCAATATCTTTTAACTGAGGGTTAACTCCGTTTGATGATCGCTTTTTTTCGGAAACTTTTATTTTCATTATTTTAAACTTATACTCATTTAAGAACTATACCATATTTTTGTTAGCATTGACGATGACAATTATCACAATGTCCACACTTAAACCCTTTGGTGTGATCGCTGATATGGTAGGTTTGGTTGAGGAAGGAAACCCAACGCTAATCAAAGATATTTGAAGGCCTTATTATCTTCAACCGTCCCATCGAACTAAGACAGTCCAAGCTTAAAAATGGCTTTTAGTTGTCAGCTAAATTTTTTGACCAATTGCGTCAAATTACTTCAAGAGATTTGATTGCGAACGCCACTGAAAGCGGCATAGGCGATCGCTATAGCATCTACAGCATCATTAATAGGCATTTTTGTCAATCCGAATAAATACTTAATTTGTTCGGCCACCTCAGCTTTAGTGGCCTTACCATGGCCGAGATGACATTTCCAACTAGCTTGATGGAGGAAAATCGGTTCAATTCCCCCATCGCGACAGCTAACTAGATTGATAATTCCTAAAGCTTGCAGGACTCCACCGGCTGCCTTGATTTGCCGGTTAAAAAAGGGCATTTCCACGGCAATTTCTCCCGGTTTATATTCTGCGATTAACTCCTTTAAATCCCGTTCAATTTCGATCAAACGCTGGGCAGTAGAAAGATTTTTAGAAGTTTCGATCGTGCCGTAATCGACTAAAATCGGCATTAACTCACTATTATCCCGGAGAATAGCCCAACCGACAATCGCTAATCCGGGGTCGATACCCAACCAAGTAGTCATAGATTAAGCCAAAAAATCTTGGACGATTTGGAGGATTCTTTGGGATGCTTGTCCATCTCCAAAAGGATTAATGGCATTAGCCATACGATTATAGGCGATTTTATCCCCTAATAATTCTCCCGCTTCTGCTAAAATCTGCTCTGGATTAGTACCAATTAATTTCGCTGTTCCCGCTTGTACTGCTTCCGGTCTTTCCGTGGTTTCTCGCAATACTAAAACCGGTTTTCCTAAACTAGGGGCTTCTTCTTGAATGCCGCCGGAATCCGTTAATAATAAATAACAGCGTTGAATCGCCCCCACTAACTCGGCATAATCGAGAGGTTCAGTTAAAAATACCCTGGGATGATTGCCCAAAGCGGACTGTATTGGTTCTCGGACGGTGGGATTGCGATGGAGGGGCAATAATAGGGCTGTATCGGCATATTTTTCTAACAACAAAGTAAATCCTTTGATAATATCCTGTAAGGGTTCGCCCCAATTTTCCCGGCGGTGAACCGTGGCTAATAAAACCCGATAATCTGACCAATTTAAGCCCGCAATTTGACATTCTGGGGCGGTTTTGGCTACGGTTAATAAAGCATCAATAACCGTATTGCCGGTGTGGTGAATATTTCCTGTCACCCCGGATTTTTGTAAATTTTCCACGGCTAAAGTAGTGGGAGCAAAATGCAGGGTAGTCAGTTGAGAAATTAGGCGACGATTAGCTTCTTCGGGATAGGGATTATAGATATCATTAGTTCTTAATCCTGCCTCCACATGGGCGATAGGAATTTGTTGATAAAAAGCCGCTAAAGCAGCAGCAAAAGCCGTAGTAGTATCACCTTGTACAATAATTAAATCTGGTTTTATACGCTCAAAAACCGTTTCTAAACCCCGTAAACTGCGGCAAGTAATATCAGTTAAAGTTTGATGGGTTTGCATAATATCCAGATTTTCATCTGCTTTTAAAGCAAATAATTCCATCACCTGCGCTACCATTTCTTTATGCTGTCCCGTCAGAATTACATGGGTTTGAAACTGTTCCGATTCTTGAAAAGTACGAATAACGGGAGCTAATTTAATCGCTTCGGGACGAGTTCCAAGAGTAATACAAATTGATTTCAACATATTATTATCAGTTATCAGTTATCAGTTATCAGTTATCAGTTATCAGTTATCAGTTATCAGTTCACCAATTACTGTTTACTGATCACTGAAAATCGCTTGAATTGTGCTGTTTTGTCATTTTTCACTCGTTTGAGGTTGTTGAACGATAAATTGGGGATAGAGTTGCATTTGCTTAGGATTTAAAGAAGGTCGAGCGATAGTCAAAACTTTTTGTTTAGCTAACTCTTGAGTCATGGTATCCAAAGTTTGAGCGATACGCAAATTATATTCTAATTCTTCCCCGGAAGAAAGCAGATTACTTAAGCCATCAATTAAACGTCTTAAATTCTCGCGAAATTGGGGATCACCAATTAACTCATCGATATCGGAGGTGATTTTTTGAGTATTTTCAAAAGTCACCCTAGCGGATTCGAGAGTTTTTTGCAGTACGACAATTGTAGCAGGATCGTTAATAGTTTTAGTAATTTCTCGTAAATTATTCGATGTTTCCACCGCATTATTCAAAATAGTCTCGATATTTTGCATGACTTGTTTAGTATCAATTTCATCTAAACCTGCATTCAACCTCAGGGCGGTATTATTGAGATTATTAGCGAGACTACCAATACCTAAACTAGCTTGATTAATATTATCGAGAGTATTAACAATTTGTCCGCGATTTTCGCTAAGAACAGCATTGAGATTAGCGACTAATAGGGAAGATTGTTGAAAAGTCCTGCTGATTTGACTGCGATTTTCCTGAACGGTATTATCTAAAGTATTGACAAAACGGGAGGCATTATTAGCCGTATTAGTGACCGAGCGACTGGTGGTAGCTAATTCCAAAGATAGACGAGAGATTTCTCTTTGGGCATTACGGATAGTCTGGGAGGTATCATCGGATAAACGGGCGATTTTTTGAGCCGCTATAGCGGTATTTTTGGTGACATCATTGAGATTACCCACAAATTCAGGACTGGTAAAAGTATCCACTAAACGACCAACACTAGACATTAATTGTGTTCCTGTTGTCCCCTGTAAACGAGTATTATTACAGAGAATTAACTGTTGATCACAGTCGGGACTCAGAGGGTCGAGATTTTTGGCCTCAGCACTTAAAGAAACTAAGGGAGTGATATCGATGGCTGCCTCCCCAATTAATCCGGAAAGATTGGTAGTAACAGTTACCTTCCTAGGCATAACTAAATTAGCAGAAGCTATCTCGGCAATAACCTCCACTTGATTACTCCCTGGGATAAAACTCGTAATTCTTCCCACTCTCACCCCGCGAAAACGCACTGGCGCCCCGACTTGTAACCCTTCCACGTCGGCAAACTCGAAGATTAATTGATAAGTTCTTTGACCAAATCCCCCCCCGCGAACCCAGATAGCGAGCGCCCCAAAGACTAATAATCCGCCTAGGGCAAACAAACCTAGTCTTCCTTCCCGTAAAGCTCGCGAACTCTGCATGATTTTTCTCTCATTCTCGATAGTTCTTAATTTAGCTTAATCTAGCTTAAACGATTGTCCTAATCGGGCCTTCAATGCTGGCGCTAAAAAATTGCCGGATCATGGGATGATCGGTACGATCTATATCTGCCACTAATCCCTGCCATTGCACTTTTCCCTGATAGAGAAATACTACTCGATCGGCGGTGCGTCGGATGGTACTTTGTTGGTGAGAAACCATCACATAAGTGTTCGCAGACCCTGATTTTTCATGGAGAGTCCGCACTAGATCCTCGATAATTGTGGAAGCTATCGGGTCTAATCCAGCGGTAGGTTCATCATACAGCAGTAATTCGGGATTATCGGCCTGATTATCGGGATTAGTGATAATAGCGCGGGCAAAAGCCACCCGTTTACGCATTCCCCCCGATAGTTCCGAGGGATAAAGGTCACTAATTCCCTGTAAACCGACCATTTCTAGGCTTTTTTCCACTAATTCCCTAATTCTGGCTTTTTTTAAATTAGTTTGTTCATAAAGATAAAAACCGACATTTTCCCCGACGGTGAGAGAATCAAACAGGGCCGTTTGTTGAAAAACTAAGGAAGTTCGCATCGCTTCCCGACCATCTTCTAGCAATCCCTGACGCAATTGACCTTTAATACGAATTTCTCCGGCATTTATCCCCGTTAATCCCGCAATTAACCGTAAAACCGTTGATTTTCCCGTTCCCGATGGCCCGATAATTACCAGGGCCTCCCCTCGATAAATGGTTAAATCTAAACCGTCGAGAATAACATTATCCCCGAATCTTTTCGATACTCCTCTCAATTCAATTAACGGCTCTTTCATCGTCGCTTAATTATCCTTTGACCTCTGGAATTTTAGGGAAGTGGGGAAGTGGGGGGTGGGGTGTCGGGTGTGGGGGGATGGGGAAGTGGGGAAGTGGGGAAGTGGGGAAGTGGGGAAGTGGGGAAGTGGGGAAGTGGGGAAGTTGTCTCATCACCCTATCACCCCAAAACCCTATCACCCTGTCTCCTGTCTCCTCTCTCCTGACTCGGAGAATACTGACTCGATTCTGGCTGCTATAGTAGAAAAGCACCCATTGCTGACGATATCTGAGGTAGATTGCCGTGACTATTGCTTTAGACCAACTACTCACCCCCGACATTTTTCGACCAGCGCGTTATTTGGGCAACGAGTTAGGTGCTAAACATAAAGAATGGACAAGTGCTGTGGTTCGTTGGGTGCTAACCTATCCGGAAGTGTACGAAGTGGGGGCATCTAACCTCGGCCATATTATCCTCTACAATATCCTCAATGCACAACCCCGCCAACTCTGCGATCGCACTTATTTACCCGCAGCGGATTTAGCCCAAAAACTCAAACAGACAAAAACCCCCTTATTTGCCCTAGAATCCCGTCGCTTCCTCACAGATTTTGATATTCTGGGTTTTAGTCTCAGTTACGAGCTAGGAGCTACCAATATTTTAGAAATGCTCGACTTAGCGGCAATTCCCTTAACTTGGAGAGAAAGAGACTCAGGTAACTATCCGCTAATTTTTGCTGGGGGACAAACTGCCACCTCTAACCCCGAACCCTATGCCGACTTTTTTGATTTTATCGTCCTTGGTGATGGCGAAGAATTATTGCCAGAAATCGGTTTAATTTTAGAAGAAGGTAAACTAGCTAATCTAAGCAAAGAAGAACTATTACTAGATTTAGCCCAAATTCCGGGGGTATATGTCCCGCGTTTCTACCATGTCACCCCAGTGGGTGCAGTTATCCCCAATCGTGACGATGTACCGAAAAGAATTTTACGCCGGGTAGCCACTCCTATCCCAGCCTATTCTATCGGTTTAGTTCCCTTCGTGGAAACGGTTCACGATCGCCTGGTGGTGGAAATTCGTCGCGGTTGCACTAGGGGATGTCGTTTCTGTCAACCGGGGATGTTAACCCGTCCTGCGCGGGATGTGCAACCGGAAGCAGTAATCGAATCGATTGAAAAAGGAATGCGAGCGACGGGATATAACGAATTTTCCTTATTATCTCTCAGTTGCTCCGATTATCTAGCGTTACCTGCTGTGGGTATGGAGATTAAAAACCGTCTCCAGAATGAGAATATCTCTCTATCGTTACCCAGTCAAAGAGTCGATCGCTTTGACGAAAATATTGCTAACATAATTGGGGGCAATCGTCAATCAGGTTTAACCTTTGCACCGGAAGCGGGAACCCAACGAATGCGCGATGTGATTAACAAAGGGTTAACCAACGAAGAATTACTCAGAGGGATAAAAACTGCCGTCGAACAGGGTTGGGATAAGGTTAAACTCTATTTTATGATCGGTTTGCCAGGGGAAACCGATGTCGATGTAATTGGTATCGCGGAAACCCTGCGTTGGTTGCGTCGGGAATGTCGTTTACCGAAGCGGAAACCCCTCGATTTTACCCTAACTATCTCTAATTTTACCCCCAAACCCCATACCCCCTTCCAGTGGCATTCCGTCTCGACGGCCGAATTTATCCGCAAACAGGAGTTATTAAGACAGGAATTCCAAGGCATGAGAGGGGTAAAAGTCAATTATACCGATGTCCGCATCTCGGCTATGGAAGATTTTATCGGTCGCGGTGACAGAAGTTTAGGTAAAGTGGTGCTGCGCGCTTGGCAATTGGGAGCCGGGATGGATGCTTGGTGGGATAATACAGAAAAAGCCTATCAAGCATGGTCACAGGCGATCGAAGAATCCGGTTTAACTTGGAAATATCGTCAGATAGAACAGGGAGAATGGCATATTTTTGCCGATGCAGACAAAGATATTTTAGAGCGTCCTTTGCCCTGGGATCATCTGGATACCGGTATCGATAAAAAATGGCTCCAGGAGGACTTAAAACGCGCCCTAGACGCGGCAACAGTCCCCGATTGTTCTTTTGAAGGTTGTTCCCATTGTGGCGTTTGTAGCCTCGATTTTGGCCATAATATCGTCATTGAAGCGCCTCCGATTCCCGCTTTTGCCGGACATTTTCAACCCAATCAAGAACGCGCTCAAAGAATTCGGGTTTGGTTTGGCAAAATTGGCGAAATGGCCCTAGTTAGCCACTTGGATCTCGTGCGTTTATTTGATCGCGTCGTCCGTCGCGCTGCTATTCCCATTTCCTTTACCGGTGGATTTCACCCTGGTCCGCGCATTTCGATCGCCAATGCCTTATCCTTGGGAGCAACCAGTAGCGGTGAGATTGTCGATTTTGAATTGACAAAAGTAATGGATTTAGAGAGGTTTAAACAGCAATTAAGCGCACAATTACCCGCAGATTTACCAGTTTATCAGGTGGAAGAAATTCCCTTAAATGCCCCCGCTGCCACCCGTTTGTTAGAAAAAGCCGAGTATTTGCTCACTTTTAATAGTGAGGGAATTGACTGCCAACAATGGCAAAATTGGATCGAGGCAATTAAGCAAGCAACGGTGATGGAACGGGAAAAAACCACCAAATCCGGCAAAAAAGTCACAATTAATCTGCGAGAACAATTATATGAATTAGAGTTAAAAACTGTTGACAAGGAAGCCGTTTTGTGCTATGTGGGCAGTTGTCGCAATGATGGCACTTTACTGCAGCCCGATCATATCGTCGAGATGTTAGAAAGGGTTTCTGGACAGGAAATTTCGCTGCTTAATTTTCATCGTCAGCGCTTGATTTTAGGGGCTTAACCATCGTAAAGTGTTCCCTTTATACTAACCCCAGAGAGTCAACTAATCTTGATCGACTAATTCTAAGGAATCATCAATCAAAGCCGGCCGATAACTTTGAACAACCATCGGTAAAAAAGACCCTTTTAAGCCTTTTTTAATCCTCTCAGGTGTTTGATCAAAAACCACAAATAAAGGATGAATTGTTTCTGCACCTTCACTAAACATATGTTGTTCTCTGGGGGGCATTAACCATTCATATTCTTTATCTAAACATATTTGTGTTTCGCGCCAGCGTTTCAACAAATCAGAAAAATCTTCCCCCGGACGATGGATAAAAATCAGGATTTCTGAACCTAATTTAATTTTCCATTCCGGATCACACATCAGAATAGCCAAATCACAGGCTAATTGTACCGTCTTTCTAGATTCAAGGGCAGAAGATGGACGAATTCTGACCAAGGGCAAGGGAATAGTAATTAAACTCTCTTCAGGACGACGCATACTAGGAATTAACTCTAAATAAGGGCGATATTGTCGCAATAATTCGATCGCCCCCTGACGACAGCTATATTCCGCTAATAAAGTTTCGTAAGACACAGATTCACCCAATCAAATAAAAGGAGATGAAAATTAAAATCTTGCTGATTTCCAGCTACTGATCAACTTATCCCAACGCGTCGAAGATTTTAAACATGGGCAGATACATAGACAAAAGAATAGTTCCCACCATCCCCGCAATACCAACCATCATCAAGGGTTCAATGATACTGGTTAAAGCTTTAACGGCCTGTTCCACCTCATCTTCGTAGAAATCCGCTACTTTCATCATCATGGCATCTAATTCTCCCGTTTCCTCCCCAATACTAATCATTTGAATTGCCAAAGCTGGGAAAACATTGGCTTTTTGTAGGGCCAAACTCATCATTCCCCCCTGCTGAATTTCCGCCTTGGCACCAGCGATCGCATTGGCAATTACCTGATTACCCACCGTATTACAAACGATGTCGAGGGAACTTAAAATCGGGACACCAGAACGGGTCAGAGTCCCAAAAACCCGGCAAAATCTAGCCACAGCCGATTTTTCATTCAAATCACCAAAAAGAGGCATTTTAAGGAAAAACTGGTCAATTTGCAGACGACCCATCGGGGTTTTGTAATAGCGACGCAGTAAAAAAACCGTGGCAGGAATGGTGACAATCGGAATTAAAATCAACCAACTACGCATCACACCACTTAAAAAGAGCATAAATTGCGTTAAAGCTGGTAGTGGCACGTTTAAATCGGTGAAAATTTTCGCAAACACGGGAATTAAAAAAATTGTCATCCCGAAAAACACAATTACCGCCAAAATTCCCACCGCTACCGGATAGGTCATCGCTGATTTAATCTGGTTTTTCAAGCGGGCCATATCTTCCAAAAGTTTCGAGAGACGGTTCAGCACTTCATCGAGTACCCCCCCAGTCTCTCCAGCTTCGACCATACTGACATAAAGTTCATCAAAACATTCGGGATGTTTGGCCATCGCTTCCGATAACGGACTCCCTTGCTGTACCTCAGCGCTAATCGCTTGTAGGGCTTTTTTCATCTTGGGATTACCGCATTGATCCCCCAAAACTCCCAAACATCTCACAATCGCCACACCAGCATTAATCATTACCGAAAATTGACGGGAAAAAACCGCTTTATCTTTGATGGAAATGCTGGCAAACATTAACTCTAAACCGGAAAGATCGATCTCTCCCCCCACTTTTTTGACCTTACCGACGGCGGCATATTTTGCCTTCAGCATCGTCCGGGCCTGTTCGGGAGACATGGCCTCAACTTTCTCTTGGAAAACTTTTCCAGAGCCGTTTTTAACTTGTGCGACAAAATTAGGCATAGGACAAATCAGTTATCAGTTATCAGTTATCAGTTATCAGTTATCAGATTGGAGTTTTAAGTGGGTAGATAGTGTTAAGTGAAAACTTCGGTACTTTCTTTTCACTGATTACTGGTTACTGTTCACTGATAACTGATAGGGGCTGACGAACGCTTAAAGGTTACTATTTGTGATTAAATCCGGGCTTTAGCGTTAGTGCTGGCCCCAGCGATAAGACGCTGTAATTCATCGGGTTTACCGCTTTTAGAAATGGCCTCTTCCAAAGAGACAACACCCCTAACAACTAAATTAGCTAATCCCTGTTCCATGGTTTGCATTCCTAACTTCATTCCCGTTTGAATTGCTGAATAGACTTGGGGGGCTTTTCCTTCCCGAATTAGGTTAGCGATCGCTGGAGTTACCACCATGATTTCCTGTACCATTGCCCGACCAAATTCCCCAGGTTTAGGATTTTTTTTCTTGACTAGGTTTTGACTAAAAACTGCTAGTAAAGAATTGGATAACATGGCGCGAATTTGTGCCTGTTGGTTAGCAGGAAAAACGTCAATAATCCGATCCACTGTTCCCGCTGCCGAGCTAGTGTGTAAGGTGCCGAAGACTAAGTGACCGGTTTCTGCCGCCGTGATTGCCAAACTAATTGTATCTAAATCCCGCATTTCTCCCACAAGGATAATATCAGGATCTTCCCGTAAAGATGCTTTTAAAGCGTTAGCAAAACTCTTGGTATCTTCTCCTTTTTGTCGTTGGTGAAACAGACTTTTTACATTAGGAAAAACGTATTCAATTGGGTCTTCTACAGTTAAAATATGTTCAGCCCTAGTCCGATTAATTAAGTCTAAAATTGCCGCTAAAGTGGTAGTTTTACCTGAACCTGTTTGACCAGTTACGAGAATTAATCCCCTCGGTCTTTCCGATAACTCCCGTACTACTCTAGGTAAATTTAATTGTTCAAAGTTAGGAATTTTAGAGGACAAAGCCCGTAAACAAGCTGCATAAGCTCCCCTTTCTTTATAAACATTGACCCTAAATCTTGCTAATCCTTTCACCCCATAAGAACAGTCTAATTCCCAATTCTGCTCTAACTCTTTTCTTTGGGTATTATTGAGCATACTAAAAATCAATTTCTGACAATCTTGCGGGGTTAAAGATTCTTCATTAATCGGGGACAGTTTGCCACTAATGCGAAAATAGACCGGCGCCCCAGACTGAATGTGCATATCGGAACCGCCCATCTCGACCAATTGTTCCATTAAATCTTCGATCATTAATTCCATAAGTTAAACCCCATCTATAAGGTAAAATCAGTGAACAGTAACCAGTAACCAGTGAACAGTGAAAAGACATTAGGAAAGTGCTATTTAAAACTACTCACTTAATACTCCTTACTTAAAACTCAAATCTCATAACTGATAACTGAAAAACTGTCTTAGTCACTAAATCGCGGTGTCATACAATAGGGACAATCGAGCCATTCTGGTTGTAGTTCGGCGCGACAACCACGACAGATTAAACCGCTTTTCCGTTTGGCTTTTAGTTCCGCTTCCAGACCAGAATCGGTAAATGTCACCCGTTCCACTTCTTCCAGGGTGGTGTAACCCTCGCGCACCAGATTTAAACTGTAGGCTAGGAGTGTCACCATGCCCTCATCGACGGCCGTCTCCTTAATGCGGTCAGTGGTTGCCCCTTGGTTAATTAACTGCTGTAGTCGTTCACTATTTTGCATTACCTCATAGACCCCGACGCGACCTTTATAACCGCTGCCACCACATTTGGGACAAAGATTACCCTGTTTTCGCGCCTGTTGAATTTCCTCTAGGGTTAGGGTATTAGCCTTATAAAAGGTCACTTCCCGTTCATTGGCGGCGGAAAGACCAAAACGGGCTAATTCCTCTTGGGTGGGGTGATAGGTGACTCGACACTCGGTACAGACGCGCCGCATGAGACGCTGGGCCAAGACTCCCAAGAGAGAACCAGAAATCATAAACGGTTCAACCCCCATCTCATCGAGACGAGCGATCGCACCTGCGGCATCGTTGGTGTGTAGGGTAGTTAGGACCAAGTGACCAGTTAAGGCCGCCTCGATCGCTGTTTTAGCCGTTTCCTTGTCCCTAGTTTCTCCCACCAGAATAATATCCGGGTCTTGTCGCATGAATGCCCGCAGAATCGAGGCGAAATCCATGCCTTTCTCCCGAATTACCTGCACCTGGGTGATGCCTGGTAGAGAATACTCGATCGGGTCTTCGGCGGTACTAATATTAACTCCAGGGTGATTTCTTTCCGCTAACACCGAGTATAAACTGGTGGATTTCCCTGAACCAGTCGGTCCTGTCACCAGCAACAGACCAAAGGGACGACTAGCCATGTCTCGGACGATTTGCAGGGTCTTTTGGTCGGTGATTAGTTTATCTAAACCCAACTGGGTAGCCGAGTTGTCGAGAATCCGTAAACAGACTTTTTCCCCGTAGCGACTCGGCAGGGTATTAACCCGAAAATCCACTTTCCGCCCTTGATACATCCGCCGAATTTTACCATCTTGGGGAAGACGACGTTCGGCGATATCGAGATCGGCCATGATTTTAAAACGGGCAGTTACCGCCGGGGTAATTTTTTTCGGCAGTGGCTCAAAAGCTTGATGAAGAACTCCATCTTTGCGAAAGCGAATTTTCAGGAATTCTTCTTGGGGTTCGATGTGAATATCGGAACTCCCTTCCCGTAGGGCTTTAGCTAGAATTTTATTGACCAGGTTGATGACGGGAGCTTGATTAGCTTCCCCTTCTCCGAGATCATCGGCCACTTCATCGTTAGCACCCCCGGAGGCCACATCAATATTGCCGACAATATCGGTGAGATCCGAGAGTTTTTCCAGTTCTTTTTCTTTTTGCAGTCGGCTTTTTTCCAGTTCTAGTTCCGATTGAGCCGAGTGGAATTTTTCCAGTAATCTTTCATAATCTTCGCTGGTAATCACCAAACGCTGTAAACCTAAATCCCTGGGGCGGAGGATACGATTAATATCGTCGGAAGCCTCGAGGTTGTCGGGATCGACCATGGCTATCGAAATCGCAGCCGGCTCCCCTTCGATCTTTCGCAGGGGGATGAGACGATAGCGACGACAAAGATCGATCGGAATCAAAGAATCGATCAATCGGGCTATTTCCAGTCCATCCACATCGGTTAATTCGGGGTCGAGCGATTGGACTCCGTAGAGAATTTTTAGTTCAAATAACTGGTTTTTCTTATACTGTCGCTGTAAATCCAGGGGCAAAGGGTGCCCGGTTAGTTGTTGTAATATTTCTACTAGCGATCGTCCCGATTTCCGTGTTTCCACTAGGGCCTGTTGCATCTGGTCGGCACCGATATATCCCGACTGCACCAACTTGTTACCAAAGGGGGAAAAGTAATTGCGTAGGGCAACGGCACGGGTTTTCTTGGAAGAAAATGTCATAGACGATTCTTAACCTCTCCACTACCCTTAAATGTTCCCAATTTTACTGAGAAAATTGCATTCTAGCAAAAATTTTTCTAGATCACCGATTATCTATCGGGGTCGCTTATATCCAGTTACGCATCTTGTCCACAAAAAAATGTTACATTAAAGGTTAAACCTTGATTATTAGCTGGTACTTAAAGACCAAAATTAGCAGTGAATGGTCATATATTGCCAAATTACCCACTAAAATTGTATACTATGAGTGCAGAACCGAATAACTCAGCAATTTTCGACGAAAACCAAGAATCCTTTCCTAATTCCCCTGAATCCCTTACAACCGAATCGGAAGCCAGTGTCACCGATGAAGCCAAAACGGTGACGAACCAGGCAGCCTCTAGCGAGGAATTTTCCCTTCTAGGCGGAATGAATATCGATGCTCTACAAGAGGAAATCGACAATCTCAAACAGGATTTAGAGGAACAAACCCAACAGGTTGATGCCTACAAGAAACGCTATATCACTCTAGCGGCCGATTTCGACAATTTTCGCAAACGCACAGCCAAGGAAAAAGAGGAACTGGAAACAAAAATCAAGGGCAAAACCCTGATGGAAATTCTTGGCGTGGTGGATAATTTTGAGCGCGCACGTACTCAAATTAAACCGGCTAATGATGGCGAGATGGGTATTCACAAGAGTTACCAAGGAGTCTATAAAACCTTAGTAGAAAGTCTCAAGCGTTTGGGCGTTTCCCCTATGCGTCCGGAAGGTCAACCCTTTGATCCCACCTACCACGAAGCGATGATGCGGGAGTACACCGATGAACATCCCGAAGGCACGGTGGTCGAGCAGTTAGTGCGAGGATACACTCTCGGAGAAGATGTTTTGCGTCATGCTTTGGTAAAAGTGGCCGCCCCCAAAGCGGCGGATACTAACGCCGATCAGTCAGAATCTACTTCCATTCCATCGCAGGAATCGGCCTAAAATCCCGATCGGGATTAAACCGTTTCGAGGGTTAGGTATTTAGCTGGTAGGGTCTGTATTCCCTCCCTATCCCCTATTCCCACTGAAAGACCTTTTCTCTCTTGACCTAGGGTTTGCGGCAAAAAGTTTTTCGTGGGGCCAGGGTGTGGCGTTTGGGGTGTGGGGTGTAGGATTTTACCCATAAGAGCCAAAGATATTATCCAACAAGGTTTTTAGATTTATTCAGCCAACCCTATTGATCTTTTAATTAAAAACGCTTCTATACCCAAGGTTTTTGCTCCTTGGTAATCCTCTTTTTTACTATCGCCAATATGCCAAGCTTGTGCGGGGGAACAATCATGTTTTTGCAGGGCGATTTGAAAAATTTCCGGATCGGGTTTAGCGACTCCCGCATGGGAAGAAATCGTGATCGATCGAAAAAAATATTCTAAGCCTAATTCTGCCAAAACTTGGTAGATACGACTATCAAAATTAGAAATAATGCCCAACTCGATCCCCTGAAGCTGCCAGAGTCTTAAAGCGGGAATGACATCCTCGTACAGCACCCAAGGCTCGGCCGTGGCAAAATGACGATAAAGTTGGCCAAAAAAAGCCTCAAAATCGGGAAATCGTGCCAGATAACCTAAATTATTAAAAACTGCCCCAGTCAACGATCGCCACCACTGATACTCTAACTCAGGAATTTGTGCAGGTTCAACGTTAGGAAAAGCGAGAGGGGGAGAAGTGGGGAAAATAGCCAAGAAAGATTGTTCTAGACTCTCGGCCGCCACCTCTACCCCAAAATCCGCCGCTATTTGGCTATAAATTGCTCCGACACTGCCTTTTACTCCAAAAAGAGTACCCACAGCATCGAGAAAAATAACTTGCGGTTTCTGCATGAGAGTTTTGTCTATGAATGGTTCGTTCTCAGGTTTTTAGGGTCGGCCCTTTAGGTGGCCTAACACACCTAAACAATTGCTCAATTTAAAGGATTATGGCCGAAATTCTCGGATCACTTGCCAAACCCTTAATACCTCTGCCACTGTCCATGCTTGGGCAAAAGCACCCCTAGGGGTAAAAGGGGCATTGCCATCGAAAATTTCACTTAAATTACCGATACAGCTATCCCGAAGATGGTCGATCATCGGTGTTAAAAAACTCTCAGCTAGAATGGGATCGCGATAGACTTTCAGATGGGCCTCGATAAATGCCCCTAATAACCATCCCCAGACTGTCCCCTGATGGTAGGCACTATCTCTTTTTAAGCGATCGCCACTGTAAACGCCACGGTAATCAGGATGATCGGCATCTAGCGATCGCAAACCGCGAGAAGTCAACAATTTTAAAGCACAAATATCGACAATAGCCTTTTTCTGTGGGGAATTTAATAACTCCTCCACCGACAAAGACACGGCAAAAAGTTGATTCGGTCGTAAACTGGCATCATTACCCTTATCCGTATCCAAAACATCGTAACAATACCCCAGAGAATCGTCCCAGAAGCGAGAGAAACCTTTTAAGGTTATTTTTTTCATTTTTTCGTAATCAGTGGCATCCATGCCCAAATAATGGGCAAATTGAACCATTATTTTGAGGGCATTGAACCAAAGAGCATTAATTTCTACGGGTTTGCCGATGCGGGGAGTAATCACCAGATCATCAACTTTGGCATCCATCCAAGTTAACTGTACTCCCGCTTCCCCAGCATAGATCAAACCATCGTCATCTAGGTGAATATTGTAGCGAGTGCCGCGACGAAACCAAGCGATCACTTCCGTTAAAGCGGGATAAATAGTTTTGAGAAACTCAAAATCTTGGCTTTGGTTAAAATAGGAACGAATGGCTTCAAAATACCAAAGAATAGCATCGACAGCGTTATATTCGGGCGTTTCTCCCCCATCGGGTAGTAAATTCGGCAATAAACCCCGGTCTAGATAACGGGAAAAGGTTAGTAAAATCTGACGGGCGATCGCAGGTCTGCCTGTAGTCAAAGTTAATCCTCTTAGGGAGATCATCGTATCGCGACCCCAATCACCAAACCAAGGATAACCCGCGATCATCGTTTTGCCCTCCGGTTGATCGGGGAGAGGACGACTAACGATAAACTGGTCGGCAGCGAGGGTAAGTTGTTGAATCCATTCCGGCTGCTGGGGATTAATCAGACTATTCTCGTAGCGATAGCGAGACTCTAGAGAAGATTGACCGTCTAAATTCGGATCGGGACGGGTACTAGCGGCAATTGTCACCGATTCTCCCACTTTAAGAGTAGCCGAAAAACTAGCAGCATGGAGATGATTTTCCCGATCGATTAAACCACGATAACGTTCCACGGCCAAATCAAAGCGATAATACCAGATATTAGCGGGAAAAACCTCCCCTTGACTGATTAATAGATAAAAAGGTACAGCATTGTCATAGGCAATCACTCTTACTCCTTTTTCCAGGAGACTAATAGCCATTTGCCAGTTAAACCCCTGGGTATTGCCGTGAAAATCACGATAATTGACAAAAGCAGTCAGATTCAGGGTTAAAGGAGAATTGCCGCGAAGGTAGGTATAGCGAGTATAGGTGGTATTTTCTCCCGCTTCCATCCAGATACGCTTTTCTAGTAAGGCATCCCCACAGATAAAAGTCCAGACGGGAATTGTCCCTTCCAGATGAAAACTTTCGATATTAATATAGCCTTGCGGTTCGATCGTAGCACCTAACCAGCGATTGCTGGCCAGATGATAAATTTTCTGGTTATATTGTACCGATTCATCGATTTTAGGCACAAGAAGCGTTCTTTTCGTCGGTGGAGCCAAAGCAGCGATCAAGAGGCCATGATAACAGCGAGTTAGCAATCCGGCCACGGTTCCCGCAGCAAAACCACCGATACCATTAGTGACTAACCATTCGCGCTTTTCAGCCACCGGAAGACAATTACAGATATCCCGACCGAAACGGAGCTTGACCATGGGCTTCCAAATTCCTAGTAATTTTGTTATAATAAAAAATTGTGTGTTTATATCTATCTCAAGGTCGCGAGAGGACTCCCGTTAGAGCCGCCCTTGCTTAACGGGAGATCAATCGCGACCAAAATGAAACTAACGCGGTAGCGTTTCCAATTTCGAGGGATTTCGCTAGAATACGGAAAGCGGTAAAGCGCGTAAAGTATCACGGGGACTGACCTCCCGATCCTTTGTACCTCGGAACAAATATCGCCCTTGAAAATGTAATGGTGACGGGTCAAGCAGGATAAAAGCTTAACGGCTAAGGTCAATTCTGCCCACAAATAAAATTCAGATCCGTCCGCCGCCGGGCAGTCGGTAGACGTTAAACTAAAATGCTTGTGGATTCGGTCTGACGGGGGCATAGTCTTCGGATTGTGTCTAGTTAAGAGGAGTAGAAGCAAGAATCTCCCGTCACAGCCTAGCTTGACGGCGAGAGTGTCAAAGACTAACTCTATCTTAAGGGGGAAAATCGGCAGTGAGTAAACGTACTTTAGAAGGAACCACGCGCAAACAGAAGCGCACTTCCGGATTTAGAGCGAGAATGCGTAGCGTCAACGGACGTAAAGTGATTAAAGCTCGTCGGAAAAGAGGGCGCTATCGTTTAAGTGTTTAGGTTATTCTGGGAACCGACTAATTTTCGTGGGACTACCCCAAGTTCATCGCTTAAAACATCGACAGGATTTTCAAGCTGTCTATGGAAAAGGGAGGCGTTATCACGGTTCCCACTTAACCTTAATTAGTTTAGAGGATTCTGGCCAGGATAAGCCTCTTCCCAGTCGTTTTGGCATCTCGATTAGCAAGAAAGTTAGTAAAAAAGCGGTGGTTCGTAATCGACTAAAACGGCAAATGCGAGCGGTAATTCGGCAGTTATTGCCAGAAATAGCGACAGGATGGCGAGGGATAATCATTATCCGTCCCGAGGCGATCGAGTGCAATTATGAACATTTTTTGCGAGAATTAAAGCAGTTGTTAGTGAAGGCCAATATAATTCATGGGCATTAAAGAAGAAACTTTTTATGAAGGCGGTCCGCACATCGGCGACCTAATCATTAATATCTTGCTAGGATTTACGGTGATTTGTTTACCTTTGACCGTTGGGGCAGTGGTGCGGGCAATCTGGTTAAGATATAAGATAACCGATCGGCGGATTTCGATCACTGGGGGTTGGATGGGACGCGATCGCACAGATATTATCTATTCAGAAGTGGCAAAAGTGGCGAAAATGCCGAGAGGAATTGGTCTTTGGGGGGATATTGTCGTAACTCTCAAGGATAGAAGTCGTTTAGAAATGCGCTCGATGCCGAAATTCCGCGAAATTCATGACTATATTGCCGAAAGAGTCGCCGATAAAACCGGTCGTCCCCTAGAATCGATCATCAGTCAATAAAACAAAATAATCGATCGCCGAGATTCGATAAATTAGATTTGTCAAAGTGAACCCCTATTAAACGAGAAGGCATAGATTAAACCCATGGATTTTGGAGTCGGATTTATTTCCACAAATATCATGTTGCCAATCCTAGATTTTTTCTTTCGGATTGTGCATAGTTACGGTTTCGCCATCATTGCTTTAACGCTGGTGGTCAGATTTGCCGTCTTTCCCCTCAGCGCCGGCCAGATTCGCAATATGAGAAAAATGCGCATCACTCAACCCTTGATGAAGGAAAGACAGGCAGAAATTCAACAACGCTACAAAAATGACCCCCAAAAACAACAGGAGGAAATGGGCAAATTAATGCAGGAGTTGGGCAATCCCCTAGCGGGTTGTTTACCCCTGTTATTACAAATGCCGATTCTTTTGGCTTTATTTGCCACTCTGCGGGGTTCCCCCTTCTCGGACATTAACTATACCGTCGATTTACAAGTGCTGCCAAGGGAACAAATCGCCCTCGTGCAGCGGCAACCCTATGCCACCAAACCCCAAAACGTCTATATTGACGAATCTCTCCACTATCCCATCACCGCTTTTTTACCCCAAGGCAATAAAATCGCCCCGGGAGAACAGGTAAAAATCGACCTCCAAAACGACCAGGGCAAGTCTTTAAGCCAATTAGCCACGGAAGTACCCGAAAATAACCTAAAACCCACCTACGAGGTGCTTAAAGGGCAAGAACTGCTGCAAGTTAATGAAGACGGTTCCATCGTCGCTTTAGCCCCCGGAGATGCCAGTATTAAAGTTATCGTGCCGGGGATTGCCGCTAATACGGGTTTTCTCTTTATTGAGGCCCTGGGAAGAATTGGGGCAACCGGTGCGAATGGTGAAATTCACTGGGATATTTTGGCGATGGTGATCGCTTTCGGCATTAGTATCTATGTTAACCAAGAGTTATCCGGTGCCGGCGCGCCTTCGGGGGGGGCAGCCCAACAACAGCAAACGGTGAATAAAATCACCCCGATAATTTTTAGTATGATGTTCCTGTTTTTCCCCTTACCGGCGGGGGTATTGATGTATATCTTAACCGCGAACATCTTCCAAACTATTCAAACGGTGATTTTGATGCGGGAACCTTTACCGGAAAACCTGCAAAAATTGGTAGCGCAACAGGAAAAAACGGAAAAATCCCGCGATGCTCTCCCCTTTGAAAAACGTTCTAGCAAGAAAAAGGAAAAAACATCGTAATGAGTATATGGGAGCAAAATAGCGAGAAAGCTAAACAATGGCTGGAAAAACTGCTAAAGTTGATGGCCATGTCCGCAGATGTCCAGATTGGTGTGCAGGAATTGGGAACTGGACCTTCCTCCTGTTGGTTGATTATTGATAGTAGTCAATTGAGTCCCCAACAAGTGGAACTTCTCCTCTCTAACAGGGGTGAGGGACTAGATGCGATTCAATCCCTAGCTAATACGATTCTGAATATTGGTGTCGAGGCGGCAGAACATCAGTTCTATATTGTCGAAATCAATGGCTATCGTCAACAAAGACAGGCAGAACTTTTCGACTGGGTGAATCAAGCGGCGACGCAAGTGCGGCAAACAGGGCAGGAAATAGAATTAAAAGCCCTATCTTCGGCGGAACGTCGCCAAATTCATGCCTTTTTTCAGGAAGAAAACGATTTAACCACGGAAAGTCGCGGCGTGGAACCTGATCGCCGGTTAGTGATTCGTTTAAAATAAGATCAAAGGGTGGGGTAAAACCTGCCCTCTTGCGTTTTTTCGCCTGTTTTTGCTCTAAAAGCTCTGCCAGCCAAGTTTTTGTCATCGATTGATGTTTTTAATAGTGCGATTAACTCCCCATCCAACTTTAAAAACCCGCTCCCTTGTCCCCACTTCCCACTTCCCACGAAAAACTTTTTGCCGCAAACCCTAGTTATAGTTAATAACTTAACTTCAGAGCATTTACAGGTACATCATCCCAAGATTCTACGGTTCTTAAAACTGCTACCCACCCCGCTTGTTTTTGTTCATCCGTAAGACTGGTTAACCAACTTTGATGACAATCTTTTGCTGCTTGTTCATCTTGACAGGCAATACAAGCTTGTACTAAACCGCAGGGGTCAATCTGTTCATTTACCCAAATAATCATAGTTAATAGCCCTACTTAACTTTATTATTATAATCCATCGATCGCCCACAGAGAAACTTTTGATATTCATAACCTGTTACATAATTGGAGGATAACTCTGAGAGTTGACAGTCCGAGCGATCTATTGAAGAATGGAAATTAATTAACCATAATTCAAAAGGGGGAGAAGATGGCAGATTAAAATTTGGCTTTTGTCCTGAGTTAACTAAGATAAACTTAGGGTTTTTATCGGGAAATCTTTGGTTAAATTCCCAAGCAATTCCCATCATTTCTCCCACCTGCACCAAACTCCTATAGCTAGTGGCAATTACTAAGGGATAACGGCTATTATTTTCGATAGTGGTAACTAATTTATCCGGGCGATAATATTTACGATAGCCTAAATTAAAAGTAACACTTAGGGAACTAATTAAAGCCATGATAATTACAATAATTACGATTTTTTGCTGCTGCCTTTGCCAACAATTGTCTAATAAAATTGCTAGAATTAAAATTACCGAGGGAAAGTAAACAAAACTATATCTAGCTCCCCGGGTAATATCGACCGAGAGCAGATAGGTGATGACAAAGAAAATAGCAATTGAACTGAGAAAAAATGCTGAGAGAATGCCTAATTCTGGTTTATAGGAGTCTAGCCACGCTGTTTTTAATTGTGGGATAATCCAGAGAAAAAACCCGATCATTATTGCCCCAGAAATCAAGATAATTATTAAAGATTCTGATTCAACGGGGAGCAGAGAAAGCATAGTAATTAATGTTCCCAGCAATTGAAAAAAGGGGCTAATTACTGCTAAAAAACTATCATTTTCTCTCTGAATCCAACCGGTCATCTGATTGCCATAATCTTTGGGTACAACCGTGATCAACCAAATAATAATAAAGCTCAAGTTACCTAAAAAAACTAAACTTAAACGCCACCAATTAGTTATCCAAAAGTTTTTTTGTTTGATTTGATTGAATAAAATCAATAATAAAGTTATTGCTTCCGCTAGGATAGTTAAACTAAAAAAATAGTGGACTAATAACCCTAGACAGTTGACAATTAACCAGAAAAAAACCAAAGTATGGGATATTCTTTTATGGTGGATAATTTGGCCGCTTGCCCTCAGAAAACAGCCTAAAGATATGAGGACAAATACAACCGCTAAAGTATAATGGCGCGCTTCTTGGGAGATAAAAACCCCATAGGGAGAAACCGCCATTAAAATCGCCGCTAGAAAAGCGATCGAGCCTGATTTAAAGACCAATTTACTGATAAAATAAATTAAAGGAATCGAAATAACTCCCCAAAATACTGCCAGCGATCGCATCGCTTCTAAAGATACATATTCTCCCCGATCAAAGAATAATTTATTCCAGAGATAGGCGAGAATAAAATATAAAGGTGGATGATTGTCCTCCTGAATAACTAATTTAATTACATCGGCAATAGTTGCCTGATGGTTGCTCTGGAGAGGTGCGAATAAAGTGGCGAGGGAAATTATCTGATTTAACGGCACTATCTGGTAATTATTGCCAATACTAAAAACCATAGTGGCAAATTCATCCGTCCAGGGAGGTTTGCTAGTTAATTGTGTTAACCTAATAACCAGTCCCAAAATTATTACTAATCCTAACCAGCAAAAATCAGACCAAGCTAACCGCTCCTTGCTTTTTTGTTGTAGATCAGAAATGACTGTAGATAAATTCAATTTAATTGTTATCTCCGAAAGATTCGATTATTTTAACCGCTTCCGATGGTGAAATATCTTGACGGCAATTAGGATAATCATACTCCTCCCGGGCAATTAATGCCCCACTGAGACGATAAAAATATTCTCCCATTTTCATCCAATCGGAATACAAATCAGGTTCAGGGAATTGTTGCTTTAATTCCGAGTCTTGGGGTGTACCATAATTGAGCCAGTATCCTTCTCCAAATAGTGGGGAATTGAGCGCTAGGGTTCCCTCTAATTCTAAACCATCATCGCCCCTGGCGTTTTCGATTCCTTCCACCAAAAAACAGCTATTCTCGGCATTTTCAAAGAGGACTGCGTATCCTTTCCCCTCTTCTGCGAGGATTTTAATCTCGCTGGCCCGAAATCCGGGGGGGATATAGTTAGGTAAAATAATCTTAGCATCTAGCGATCGCAGCTGTTGCCGTTGACTGGCGCTCAAAGTTACCGTTTCTGCTCTGAGATATTGCCCATTGTCAATAATAACAATAGATAATCCTAAAACTAAAGGACAGAGAAATTTTATGGTCATAATCGCTGTTTCTAAGGTCATATTCTGGAGAATATGTCAGTTTTTAGCTGATTTACTGATTATTTAACCAGATTGACGACGAATATTGCCCTTTTCCTGTTCCCGATTCCCTATTTACCGATTCTAATCGACAAAAAATCATAGCTTGTCTGTGGATTCCACTTTTTTCCACTTCTGTCACCCGGAATTATGGGACTGACATCACCCCAAACCCTCTCGTATTCTAAGGTTATCGACAGGAAAGAGAGGTAACAACCATGTTAGTCAGCCACCAAAATCCAACTTTTGTCCGTAACTACTTAATCGCAGTTATCTCCGTGGTGATGATGGGTGTGGGGGTTGCCGATCTCGTCAATAATCCCTCTCGAATCGCTCAACAAAACCGTCTTGATGGTTATGGTCGCTATGTTAGCGCTGGTTTGGTTAGTGGTGCGGTCAATAATATGCGTTAATTTACCTCTGACTCTAAATCCTGTTTAAAAGGTGTGGGGGAGTGGGAAGTTTTTTCAGTGATCAGTAAACAGTGAACTGATAACTGATAACTGATAACTGATAACTGATAACTGATAACTGATAACTGATAACTGATAACTGATAACTGATAACTGATAACTGATAACTGATAACTGATAACTGATAACTGA
>NZ_JADBSA010000437.1:0-8768 GCF_020246945.1 Microcystis sp. M113S1
CATGACCGAGATATTAACGCCAGTAAAAACATTTTGGCCGCAGGACTTGCGGTGTCAGTCTGTAGAGCGACCATAAGACCAGAACAGATTTACTCTGTTAAGGCAGGTGCGGAACCCCGCAAGGGAAAGAAGCAGAAACCCAAATCGTGAGGTTTGGGAATCACCGTCCGTTTACGGCGGTGAGGATGTCAACATAGCCGTCAGCCGTCAGCTAAAATATTACTATTCTTGGCCCTTGTTCGGGGAATAGCAGAGGCGGCATCAGACAGGCAACAAGGAGGGACGAGAAACCCACGCCAAGGACGATTTTAAGCCAGACGGACATCCTTAAACGCCCCTAGGTATTCTAGTAATTGCTGATGAGCCGGGTTATGTAGTGGGTAGAGATGATCGTAACAGATGGTGATAAGGGCTTGCAGATCGTCCAATAAATCCTCATCTGTAATGGATTCATGGAGTTGATTGAGGAGAATGACTTGGATTTTGAAGAGACGGCACAAACCTAAAATAAAATCATGACAAAAGCGACTAACAGTTTCCGCATGGGTTAAAACTAGAGATTTCACCTCACCGTGACAAATCATCTCCACTAGACGCATAAAACTAGGGCGATTGTAGCTGACTCCGTTGCCGATATCGGTGAGAATTTCAAAGGGTTGACCCTGTTGATGACAAAAGTCTTCTAACGCTTTTATCTGGATGTCTAATTGGGGTTTTTGTTCAGGTCGATTAACACGAGCATAGCCAATAATCAATGGGTTTGCTTGACCAGATTGTAAGAGATCTTCCGGTCGAAATCGGCGATGGCCGCCGCGGGTACGAATTGGGGCAATTTTACCCTGTTGTTCCCAGCGCCGGAGGGTTTTAATGCTAACTCCGAGTAAATCGGAGGCTTCTCGAATAGTGATGAGGTTATTCATAGTATGTAAGCTGTTAAGTATTTAAATTGCTTGGGCCAGATGAGGAAAGAGGCACTCTTGCAAGAGCCAACAGTAAAGGGATTGGGTTAGATTCGGCTAATCTAAGAATAAGTTGTTTAAATGCGTCTTAACTTAACCCAGTTTTAATTAAAGAAATTTCTCGAGAGAGAATCGTCCAACTTTAGACAGTCAGTTGTCCACTTTTATACTGCCATTACCCTACGCTGGTAACTATAGATGATTTAGGAAAATTACTCATACCTCTTTAGATACAGATATTAAACGGGATTTTTGGTCTTTCTAAAACCTGAGTTTGTCCGGGGGTTTTGGGGTATGTCAACTCGTTAGGGAGTTGATTGCTATCGAACTCCAGTTTTGACAGTCAAAACTGTTAAGTTTTATATATGTCCCTCTCTTGATTAAGTTTTGTAACAAATTGAGAGATTTTTTTTTTAAGTAGAGCCTGTTTATTTGTCCAACTTTCACCAAAAAGCTTGGGTATATTTGTCAATTTTTGGGTAGTTATGTTTAAGAAAAACTGCTATAAATTGGACAAAAAATAGATAAATATTGCTGGAAAAATTTTTCTAAAACACTTGATTTTTTTTGAAAAATTTTGCTATAGTTCTGTCAAGTCAAACAAAAAGTTATCAGCGAGCTTAACACTTGCTTAACTTCTTTTGATGGCTATAGTACACACAATTAACGCTGGATAATTCAGTTATGATGACAACCAACAAATTAACCAAAATTTTTGCTTCTGGCTCTCTAGCCATCGGGGTTCTCGCTGGCTCGGTGCTTACCGCTACCAGTGCGAGTGCCGCTATGTTAAGTTGGGCGGATTGGACGAGCGGACAGGCTCTTATTGAGGGGGACAAAAAAGTTACGTACGTCTCGCACAATGGGAGTGGGTTCGAGGCTGGGGATGATGTTGCGCTGACCGAGATGGGTGGTCATCATTATTTCACATACGATGCTCTGACACAGGGTTCCACTAATGCTAATATGAGTTCCGGGTCTTTCACATATACAATCGAGGTCATTGGCTCCAACAAGGATATTGTCGGGGTTGACCTGGATTCAGACGTATCATCCAACTACGGGACTGTAACCGAGACATTTGCTGAGATACCTAATACCTTAGTTTCAGTTAACGGCTCACCGGTCCCTCCTAGCGGTTTCATCCCTATCACCCCCAAGAAACTGTTGACCGTCACAAATACCCTTGCCGCTAATCCCAATGAAGGTCTATTCCAATTGCAAAATTCTTTCCATCAAACCGTTCCCGAACCGGGTACTATCCTCGGACTTCTGGCAGTGGGTGGTTTAGGATTGGTTTCCCGCTTCAAGAAACAAAAATAACAGTTACCAATGTCTTGCACACATTGATAACTGTGACGTTGAACAAGAATAGCTAAAGGTTAGATGCCCTGTTTGGTTTTCTAGCTTTTAGCTTTTTCTTTAAGCGTTGATTCTAACACGAATGGGGGATAGGGGATGGGGGATAGGGGATGGGGGATGGGGGATAGGGGATAGGGGATAGGGGATGGGGGATAGGGGATAGGGGATAGGGGATAGGGGATGGGGGATGGGGGATAAGAAACACCCAACCACTAATTTCCACCAACCCCCGCTTCCAGAGAACGAATTAAGGCCGATAACAACCGACCCACTGATTCACATTGGTTAAGAAGGGGTTCAATCGTATCCGATGGGTTCAATCGGACTCTTTTTGATAACAGTAGATGGGTTTCTAATTCTCTAAGAGAACCTTGGGCTATGTAGAGAAACTGTAGGTATTCTTTGCGGGTTTTTCTGCCATGACCCTCGGCAATATTAGCAGGAATAGAAGCGGAAGCCCTGCGAATTTGAGAAATCATCCCGTAGGTTTCTTCTTTGGGGAAATTGCGAGTGGCTAAATAGCATTTTTCTGCCAAATCCATTCCTGTTTGCCAAACTTGTAAGTCTCGATAGGATTGTATTCTCATCAATTTCTCAGCAATTTTTTTATTATTCAACCATTAAATCCCAACCCCCATCCCCTATCCCCCAACCCCCAACCCCCAACCCCCAACCCCCATGGCTATATAATTAAGCTTTGGGTAATTTGTCCCACCATAATTCTTGACCGCGAAAAACTGATGTCTTCTTTACTCTCCGCTATTCCCCTCGACGCAATCGCTTATAATCCCCAGGGTTTAGTACCAGCGATCGCCCAAGACTATCTTGATGCTACAGTGTTAATGATGGCCTGGATGAATCGGGAATCCCTCGAAAAAACCCTCACCACTGGGGAAGCATGGTATTGGAGTCGTTCTCGTCAAGAATTGTGGCACAAAGGAGCCACCTCGGGCCATATCCAAAAAGTGCGTCAAATTCGCTACGATTGCGATAGTGATGCCATCTTGCTGACTATTGAGCAAATCGGTGATATCGCCTGTCATACCGGCGAAAGAAGCTGTTTTCACCAAGTAAATTGGCAAAAATCACCGCCAGCGGCCGATACTCTCTCGGAATTGTTTAAGGTAATTTGCGATCGCAGAGACGATCCTCATCCGGAATCCTACACCTGTAAACTCTTGGCCGGAGGAGATAACAAAATTCTCAAGAAAATCGGCGAAGAATCGGCAGAAGTGGTCATGGCCTGCAAAGATAATGATGGCGATGCTATTGCTGCAGAAGTGGCCGATCTTTTTTATCATACCCTCGTCGCTCTCGCCTATCATCAAGTCCCCCTGCGAGATGTCTATAAAAAACTGCAAGACCGGCGCCGGTAATCAGTTATCAGTAATCAGTAATCAGTTATCAGATTTGAGTTTTAAGTGTTAAGTTTCCGACTCCTACTTTATATTTGTGGTTTACGACTTAGTAATTATCGGTGCCAATCCTGCGGGGATAGAAGCGGCTTTGTTGGCTGTTCACCTCAAAAAAAGGGTGGCTTTAGTGCAACAGCCTTCTAGCGACAATTTAGAGGCATCTGAGGACATTTTTAGCAAGGGCTACAGCCAAATTATCCATCTCTATAAACTGCTGAATCATTGGCAAGAAACAGCCATTTATCCCCAATGGCAACGGTTGCGGGAATGGTTAGAGGAAGTAGATAAAAGTATTAATAAACATCATTCTTTGGCGAGATTAGCCACGGAAGGAATAGATGTTATCTTGGGTGGGGGGGAATTTGTCCGGCTGCCGCGTTTAGGATTCGTGGTTAACGGTCGGCAATTGTTGGCTAAACACTATCTTATCGCTACTGGTTTTTATCCGCAAGTACCGAAAATTTTCGGCTTAGATGAGGTTAATTTTTTTACTGCTCAGACCCTTTGGCAAGAGCCAAATTTAGACAATTTAGGACAACATTTAGCGATTATTGGCAACAGCAGCATGGCTGTGAGTTTGGCACAAATTCTCCGACGTTTAGGGAAAGAAATTAGCTTAATTATCGAGGATAATTATCTACTGCCGGATATTGATCGGGAAATCTCCCATTTAGTTACTGCCATTTTAGAAGCGGAAGGAATTAAGATTTTATCCGGCTATTGTCCTAGTCAAGTGAAAGCGATCGAGGGTCAAAAATGGTTACAATTAGGCAATCGTGTCATGGAAGTTGATGATATGATTTTTGCTGGTAATTATCAAGTCAATGAACAGGGATTAAATTTGGCCGGGGTGGGAGTTAAACTAGAGCAAGGATTAATTAGGGTTAATCAGCGATTACAAACCGATAATTCCCGCATTTATGCCCTAAATTTGCTCAGAAATAATTATCCAGATCCTACTTTAAATCACCGGGCCGCTTTTGGGTTAGTCAAGCATCTGCTCACGGGAGAAAAATTTAACTTTAATCCGGAGCAAATTCCCTCATTTATTGCTTTCGATCCTGCTATTGCTTGGGTGGGTTTAACTAGAAAAGCAGCCGAGGACAGCTATGGTGAGGAGGTAAAGATGATCAACTATCCCATCAAAAATATGGTCCCACAGCAAATCTGGGGGGAAACCACGGGATTTTGTCAATTAATCTACCGACAAGATGGTAAAATACTGGGAGCGCAAATAGTCGGTACTCAAGCAGCAGAAATGATTAGTATCATCAGTTTAGCTTTACAAGAAAATTTAACTATACAATCCCTCAATAAAAATATTTATGCTTGGGGAAGTATGGGAGAGATTATCGGAGAAATGACGCAATTAATACCCCAGAAAAAATCTTGGTTAACTTGGCTAAAACAATTATTCAGATAATTAGAGCGAGAAAGAAGATTAAATTATGAAACCGAAATTTATTGTCTTTGAAGGTATTGATGGTTCTGGAACAAGTACCCAAGCAAAACTCTTACAAGAATATTTTTTAAAGCGCGGGGAAAAAGCAGTTTTAAGTCCGGAACCTTCCGAGGGAGTCATCGGTCGTTTGATTCGAGAAATAATGCAAACTAATCTTATTTCTATCAAAGATCAAAATAAATTTGACCAACAAATGGCCTATCTATTTGCAGCTGATCGCCATGATCACTTATATAATGATCACGATGGCGTTTTTAAACTTATTCACCAAGAACAAACCCATGTGATCACTACTCGTTATTATTTTTCTTCTTTGGCCTACAATTGCAATAATCCCGAAGAATTGGCTTTTGTTCAGCAGTTAAATCAACATTTTCCCAATCCAGATTTAGTCATTTATATCGATGTTATTCCTGATATTTCTCTAGCAAGAATTAAAAACAGAGCCATCACAGAAGTGTACGAAAAACAAGAAAAATTAATGAAAGTTCGTCAGATGTTTGTCGAGATATTTAAAGAATATGAAGATAATTTTTTACAACTGGATGGCAGTGATACAATAGAACAGCTTCACCGAAATATTATTAATTATCTTGAACAATTAATTTAAACCCATGCTTAGTACAGAAACCACCCCTAAATTCACCTACCAACCCCACTATAAACCCAATCAATTAATCTGCGGTCACGGACAAACAGCAATTATCACCGGATGGACAGTAAAACAGTCCCTTGCTAAACATTTAAATCCCGACCAATATGCGGTAATTGGTAATCTTTATAGTCCCACCAGAGGAATTAGTCCCCTGCTGAGAAACTTAATAGCAAATCCCCACGTTAGATACTTAGTTATTCTCAACGCAACTAAGGAAGATAAGAACTCCGGTAGCTGTCAATGTTTGCTAGATTTTTTTAGTCAAGGATTCCAGTTAGGAAAAAGTGACACAGGTAGAGAATGTTGGGTAATTAATTCTCTTATCAGGGGATACATTGACAAAGAAATTGACAGAGAAATTCTCGAAAAATTGCGTCAATCAATTCAATATCAACCAGTTAAATCTATCCCAGAAGCGATTGAAACTGTCCAAAGTTATGCAAAACAATCCCCCTTAACAACTTGGGGAGAACCATTAACTTTTCCTATCTCAGAAAATCTTCCTTCTCTCCTACCCGGGACAAGATACGGTCATCGCATTGAAGGAAAAACTATTGCCGAAACTTGGGTAAAAATTCTCCAAAAGATTAAAACCACCGGCACAATTAGACCGACAGGATATGATGGTAAATGGCAAGAATTAATCGACCTAATGGCAATTGTCACCGATGAACCCCGAGACTTTTATTTTCCTGAACCTAATTATTTGCCTATAGATAGAGCTTTTCTTACCGAATATATCGGACAAATTCTCGATGATTCCCCTATACACCAAGGAGTTAAATACACCTACGGTCAAAGATTGCGCTCTTGGTTTGGACGGGATCAAATTACACAGGTTATTAATAAATTAATCTCAGAAATTGACGCTGCCAGTGCAGTTATGTCCCTCTGGGATGTGAAAGACCACGAAAAGGGAGGTAGTCCCTGTTTAAATCATATTTGGGTGCGAGTGGTGGAAAATGAATTATCTCTCACCGCAATATTTAGAAGTAATGATATGTTTGCCGCTTGGCCGGCAAATGCCATGGGATTGCGCGCTTTACAGCAACATATTTGCCAAGAAATCAATCAACGCTCCCAGTATAATTTAACCTTAGGTCCATTGATTACTATTAGTCAATCGGCCCATATATACGATGATACTTGGGAGAATGTCGAACGATTAATCGCCACCCAGTACGATAAAATTGTTAATCAGCGTGATTTTTTTGACCCTAGCGGTAACTTTTTGATTTCTCTAGAATCAGAACAAATTATTGTCCAACAAACTACTCCCGGCAGTGGGGAAATTGTTGCCTGTTATCAAGGCAAAAATCCCCTCAAATTAATCCGCGAGCTTGCAACAACTAATCCCGCAATTATTCCCGAACATATCGGTTATCTGGGAATCGAGTTACAAAAGGCATACAATTGCCTCAAAAATAATCAACCATATATGCAAGACCAGTAGGAAGTGGGAAGTTTCAGTAATCAGTGAACAGTGAACAGTAATCAGTAAACAGTGAAAAGATAGTAGGAAACTTCTATTTAGGGTCTGCTGAAAAAGTTTTTCGTGGGGGTAGGGTGTGGGGTGTGGGGTGTGGGGTTTTACCCATTTTCAGGGGGTCAATTGCCTAATTTTCAGGGAAAAAGTGCCTAAATTTCCCCCCCCCGAACACTCCTAGCTAAGGCACTTTTTGATTTCAAAAAAGCCTAAAAATATTATCCAACAAGGTTTTTAGATTTATTCAGCAAACCCTATTTAATACTGCTCACTTAAAACTCAAATCTGATAACTGATAATTGATAACTGATAACTGATTACTGATAACTGATTACTGATTACTGATTACTGATAACTGATTACTGATTACTGATTACTTGTCCTTGTTTGTCGAACCGGCGCCGCGGTATTTGAGAGATGAGGAGCGAATTGGGTTAGCCACCGTGGGATTATTGGTGATTTTAACCTCCGCACCGCGATATTTACCCCCTCGCTCCTTGACAGGAGCCTCGGTGACTGTTGGCTCGATATAGGTGGCGCCACGATACTTTTTCTCGCCGGCGGTTTCTGGAGTGGGGACGGGGAGATTCTTCTGCTCTTCTCGTCCTTGCCATAAAAAGGTGACGACAATCACAACTGTCAAGAGAATTAATAGCTGAATCTGCCAAGGAGCTAAAACCAGACTCAACACTAAACTAATTACCGTGGCGGCACTGGCGAGATAAGCGATCTCATCGCTGGACTTCTGCCAGAAATAGGCAGCCAAGGCAGCGGTGAATAGTGGTAATAAAAACGAATAGGACATTCTGGGTACACCTTGTCACGCTAGTGAACCAATCTCTCTATTATTACCTCCCTAGCTTTGATCGGCGAAAAATATTAACTTAGCTTATGTTACATATAAGTTTTATCTTGTCAATTCTTCTTTACAATTCGTAAAAATGCTGTTACATTTATTTACATGAGCTAAAAGTTAAAGCAAAACAGCCAAGACACCAAGCCGGTTCAGATTGTCTCGGAGAGTATCGGACAGCTGATGATTCCTTTACTCTGAGACAACGGTGAAAAACTGGGCTGACTAGCTTAAAAAAGTTTTCGGGGTTTGGGTTTGCCCCATTGACAGATTTGCTTGAGTTCTCCTACATAACTTAGCGCTACCTCGGCTGGACACCGAGGTTTTTTATTTGGTTACAGCGTTTTCGACTAAGTAGGGTTTGCTGAATAAATCTAAAAACCTTATCCAACAAGGTTTTTAGACTTTTTTTCCCTCAAAAAGTGCCGCCCCTTGTAGTGATTGGGGGGAAAATTCAGGGACTTTTTCCCTGAAAATTAGGTAATTGACCACCTGAAAATGGGTAAAACCCCACACCCCACACCCCACACCCCACACCCCAACCCCCAACCCCCAACCCCCAACCCCCAACCCCCA
>NZ_JADBSA010000044.1:0-2611 GCF_020246945.1 Microcystis sp. M113S1
GGCCGAATTTGAAGTCTTTTCTGAACGAAACCCCTTACTATCTGTTGTCAAGGTTCAGTTTTTAGCTTGGTTATCGCTTTTTCCATTGTAGCTTAAAGCCGTCCTAAAAGGACGGGGTTTTAACCCAAATTTTCGATAAACACTTTCTTAAGAATTAACCTATGTCACAATAGATGAAGATAAACCAAATAGTGTGAAATTGTAAACTAGGTATTACTGAATGGAACCGCTTTATCAGTACGCGTGGCTAGTTCCCGTCCTGCCTTTGGTAGGCGCTACCCTAGTCGGTGCGGGCTTAATTTCCTTTAATGAAGTCACCAATCGTCTGCGACAGGTGAATGCTGTATTGATCATTTCTACCCTCGGTGCGTCGATGGTGCTGTCTTTTGCGCTGTTGTGGAGTCAAATCAATGGACACGCTCCCTACAACCAAATGATCGATTGGGCATCGGCGGGTAACTTTCACTTGAAAATGGGTTATACGATCGATCACCTCAGTGCTTTAATGTCGGTTATCGTCACCACCGTAGCCTTTTTGGTGATGATTTATACCGATGGTTACATGGCCCACGACCCCGGTTATGTGCGTTTTTACGCCTATCTGAGCATTTTTAGCAGTTCTATGCTCGGTTTGGTCATCAGTCCCAATCTCGTCCAGATCTACGTTTTCTGGGAATTGGTGGGGATGTGTTCCTATCTGCTAGTAGGTTTCTGGTTCACTCGTCCGGCGGCCGCCGATGCCTGTCAAAAAGCCTTTGTTACCAACCGCGTCGGCGATTTTGGCTTATTACTGGGAATGCTGGGTCTTTTCTGGGCAACCGGCAGCTTCGAGTTTGATATCATGGGTGAACGTCTAGAGGAATTAGTCTCTTCTGGAGCCATTGCCGGCAGTTTAGCGGCATTATTCGCCGTTTTAGTCTTCCTTGGACCCGTGGCCAAATCAGCCCAGTTTCCCCTTCATGTCTGGCTACCGGATGCCATGGAAGGTCCGACCCCGATTTCGGCCCTGATTCACGCCGCTACCATGGTGGCCGCCGGAGTTTTCCTGATTGCCCGGATGTATCCCGTTTTTGAGCCAATTCCCACGGCGATGACGGTAATTGCTTGGACGGGGGCCTTTACTGCTTTTCTAGGGGCAAGTATCGCCCTCACTCAGAATGATATCAAAAAGGGTTTAGCCTATTCCACCATCTCCCAATTGGGTTACATGGTTATGGCTATGGGTATCGGTGCTTATAGTGCGGGGTTATTCCACCTGATGACCCACGCTTATTTTAAAGCGATGTTGTTCCTCGGTTCCGGTTCCGTCATCCACGGTATGGAGGATGTGGTCGGTCATGAGCCGGTTTTAGCGCAAGATATGCGGATGATGGGCGGTTTACGCAAGTATATGCCCATTACTGCCCTAACTTTCCTGGTGGGAACTCTGGCCATCTGTGGGATTCCTCCTTTCGCCGGTTTCTGGTCGAAGGATGAAATTCTCGGTTTAGCTTTTGAGGCGAACCCAGCTTTATGGTTAATCGGTTGGGGTACTGCGGGTTTAACGGCTTTTTATATGTTCCGGATGTACTTTAACACCTTTGAAGGGGAGTTTAGAGGTACTAATAAGGAGATTAAACGCCGACTGTTAGCCAATGCGGGTGCGATTCCGGCTTTTGGACCGGGGGCAATGAATGTTAAGCAATTAGACTCGGAAGCGCAGGAAGAAGACAACCACGGCCATCATGCCCAGGAACCCCACGAATCGCCAATTACTATGACTTTACCTCTCATGATTTTAGCGGTTCCCTCTTTGTTAATCGGTTTGGTGGGTAAACCTTGGCAGAATTTCTTCGAGGGTTTTATTCATGTTCCTAACGAAGTGGTGGAAGAAGTTCATGCTTTTGATTGGACAGAGTTTTTAATCATGGCGGGTAATTCCGTAGGGATTGCTTTAATCGGGATTACTGTCGCTTCTTTGATGTATCTCCAGAAGAAAATTGAACCCGCAACTATTGCCGAAAAATTCCCCGCTTTGTATCGTTTTTCCCTGAACAAATGGTACATTGACAATCTGTATGATCGAGTTTTCGTCCAGGGTTGTCGTCGTCTCGCGCGGCAAATTATGGAAGTGGATTATCGCGTTATTGATGGGGCAGTGAATTTAACCGGTTTAGCTACTCTTGTCAGTGGTGAAGGTCTCAAATACCTCGAAAATGGTCGCGCCCAATTCTACGCTTTAATTGTCTTTGCCGCAGTTTTGGGTTTAGTAATTGTCTATAGTCTGGTGTAAATTTTTAATCCCTTGACTAAAGATTTTTAGGGGCGCAAAGCCCCTTTTTTCAGCAGTTTTTTTGGTTTATAGCAGGCAGTAATACTAAATTATTAATAGATCGGTTCTGGGAGAGGGGTTGGGGGTGAGGGCAATTAACCATTTCTGCCATTACTTTAGAAAAATGGTATTGTAAAGTTTCAATACAAATATAGTCAGATATAGCCAGCCATGGTAATATGTGAACACGAAACTATCAGACTAGGCAAAAAAAACAGGAATAAGTTATCGAACGGCTTGGAGGTGGTGGAAACAAGGGAATTTAACAGGCTATCAATTGCCTTCTGGTACAATTATCAC
>NZ_JADBSA010000045.1:0-3032 GCF_020246945.1 Microcystis sp. M113S1
AGACTAGGTTCAATTAACTGCCCTAACCAATGAACAAAAGCAGGACTTAAATTGGCTAAATTATTTAATTGAATTTTGCCATCTTTTTGGGGTAAATCGGCGGGATGAATGCCTGTAGCTAGATAGATTAAAGTGGCTCCTAAACTGTATAAATCAGAAGCGGCAACGGTGCGACCACCGAATTGTTCGGGGGGCATATAACCGTAGGTTCCGACGATAGTTAAAGTGGCCTGTCCCTGTTGGGAAACAGTCTGGACAGAACCAAAATCAATTAAATAAACATTACCGATACTATGACCCGATCGATCTTTTAGTAAAATATTACTAGGTTTCAAATCCCGGTGGATAACTGGCGGGTTAAGTCCATGAAGATAAATTAAAATACCTAGGATAGATTTAGCTAATTCCTGCAGCTCTGATTCACTAAATTTGCGGCCATTTTCTATCTGTTCCTTGAGGGATTTAGCCTCGATATAACTCTGGACAAGGGCAAAACCTTGATAGGTATCGGTTTGAACTTCAAAATAGTCGATATATTCAGGAATCGAGCGACAATCTAGATGTTTAAGAGTTTCAGCTTCCCGTTCAAAGAGGTTTAAATCTGTCCATTTAAAATCGGGACTGAAGATTAATAATTTGACGACAACAGCAGTACCCGTTTTTAGATCTTGGGCGAGAAAAGTGTGTCTTCCGGTTTGTTTACCTAACTGACTTTGAATTTGGTATCTATCGCCTAAAATTTGCCCTTGTAGCATACAATACATTCCTAGGATAATCCTACTTCTAGGCTAATCGAGAAATTTCTAAACTGCAAGCTAAAAAAACGGAAGTTTGACCGAATCATGAAAACTTTAGCATCTCCGATGATAACTGCGGCGAAATTCAATTATATCGCCCGTTTTTCGCTAATCCCTGGACTAGGCTGAGGGATGTATTTTTTCAGGTTAAAAGAGAAAATAGGCATCAGAAAAGAAAATTGGCCCATCTCCGTCTGGGAAATTTTAGTACAAGTGTTCAAAATAGCAACTGCGGCGCTGCCATGTAGTCTGAAGGAGTAATTTAGATAGTCAACAGCTGAGGGTACAAGGGAGCAGCCAGTTTAATTCCGATCGAGGTGGAGTTTCCTGATATAGTTTTAAAAGCAGTCGGTTCAAGACAAAAAGACATGGTTACTAGGGGCGAACAAGGAGTAGAAGTGAGGAAAAACGAGAGCTTTTCTCTGGCTTCCTATCTGGAGGAAAAGCGGTTAATTGTCGAGTCAGCTTTGGATAGCTCTTTAGTTATCGGCAATCCTGCCAAAATCTACGAGGCGATGCGCTATTCTCTCCTCGCCGGTGGCAAACGTCTGCGGCCGATTTTATGTCTGGCTACCTGTGAATTGATGGGGGGTTCCCTAGAGATGGCTTTACCCACCGCTTGCGCCCTGGAAATGATTCACACTATGTCATTAATTCATGACGATTTACCCGCCATGGATAACGATGATTACCGACGGGGGAAATTAACCAACCATAAGGTTTTTGGCGAAGATATCGCTATTTTAGCCGGGGATGGTCTCCTGGCCTACGCTTTCGAGTATGTGGCTACCGAGACTCGTAATGTACCTCCCCTACAGATTTTAGAGGTAATTGCCCGTTTAGGTCGCACTGTCGGGGCAACGGGTTTGGTGGGGGGTCAGGTTTTAGACTTGGAATCCGCAGGAAAACCTGATATTTCGGTGGAAACTCTCGGTTTTATCCATACTCAGAAAACCGGGGCCCTGTTGGAGACTTCTGTGGTGTCGGGGGCAGTTTTAGCGGGGGCAAAAGCGGAAGATATAGCTAAATTAGCCCGTTACGCTCAAAATATTGGCTTGGCTTTCCAAATTATCGATGATGTTCTCGATATCACGGCGACAAAGGAGGAATTGGGCAAAACCGCCGGTAAGGATCTACAGGCACAAAAAGCCACCTATCCTAGTCTCTGGGGGATAGAAGGGTCCCGCCAGCAAGCTCAACAGTTAATAGATAGTGCCATCGGTGAATTGAGTGGCTACGATGAGGCCGCTGAACCTTTACGGGCCATCGCCGAGTATATTGTTAATCGTAAAAATTAAATTAAACGAATGAGATTATGCAGGACTTCCAGCAGGTGTTACACAATCAAATACTGCTAGTCTCTCTTTTAGCTTGTTTCACTGCCCAAGGACTAAAAGCGCTGATTGAGTTAATCCGCGATGGTAAGGTGAGTCTGCGCTATCTAGTCTCGTCGGGAGGAATGCCTAGCGCTCACTCGGCGCTGGTGGGGGCCTTGGCTACTGGGGTAGGATTACAGATGGGTTGGTCTAGTCCCGAATTTGCGATCGCAGTGCTTTTTGCGGTTATTGTTATGTATGATGCGGCCGGAGTGCGTCAGGCAGCGGGAAAACAGGCCCGGATTCTCAATCAAATTATCGATGAAATGTTCCAGGGAGGCAAGGAATTTAACGAGGAACGTTTAAAGGAATTAATTGGTCATACTCCTTTTCAAGTGCTGGTGGGTTTAAGTTTGGGTATCGGTATCGCTATGGTGCTGCTCTGTTGTTAATTGAGGTGTTTTCTTCGGTTGAGATAAACTAGATTTAATAACTGAAAATCTGGGGTAATCACTCATGTTACAATCCCTAAAAAAAATTGAAGGCTTTCGCGGTTTTTAAAGTTTTGAGATGGCCAATCTTGGTACACCAATTCAAAACTTTTTTGAAACGCATCAGCAGCAATGCTTGAGATAAAGGAATCAAAGTGGCAGGAATCCACTCAACAAAGTGTTGATAACTGGCTAAATTGGCACAAGCATCGCTCCAGTATTCAGCTACACGGTCTAAATAGGGTCTGCTGAAAAAGTTTTTCGGTGGGGGTTGGGGGTTGGGGGTTGGGGGGATGGGGGATGGGTTTTACCGATTTTCAGGTGGTCAACTACCTAATTTTCAGGGAAAAAGTACCTGAATTTTCCCCCTGATCACTCCCATGCCTGGTACTTTTTGATTGACAAAAAGTCTAAAAGTCTTACCCAAC
>NZ_JADBSA010000046.1:0-21283 GCF_020246945.1 Microcystis sp. M113S1
AATTACTGAGCTTGCGGGTTGAGAGTCGAAGTTATCCCTTAAATGAGCTAATCGCCTTTAGCTCGGCTTTTATGACGATGAAAGCCATTGCCAGCAACTTAAATCAAATGAGTCAAGACTTACCTGCCTACACCCAATAGGGTTAAATCCCTTCTTTTCTAGCTAAAAGGACGGGACAGTTGACATTAACCCGCACATAATCCGAGAGGGAAGTACCGAGAAGGCGATCGAGATCCGGTAAACTCTTAGCCACGGAAGGACGGCGATCGGGCGAACCCAACAGTAAGAGATCGACATTATAATCATCGACGAGTTTGCAGAGTTGTTCTCCCGGTTTACCCCCCGTCACCAGGCAGCGATAGGGTATATTCATCCGTTTCACTTTTGCCACTGCTGGCCTTAAAATCGGGTTTTCTTCCATTTCTTTGGGGGAAGTGGGGGCAAATTCCGGTTTTAAGTCGGGGTTGACGCGGGCCAGAATTAACTCTGCTGAAGGATAATCCCGCAGGAGATAAATAGCCAGATCGAGAGCTAAATCAGCCGAAGTGGACTTATCGAGGGCTACCATCACCTTTTTGATTTTTTTGACGTAAATATCGTCTTTTACCAACAACATCGGGTGATTAGTCAGTTGAAAGACGTATTGACTGACGGAATTTTCTAGAATTGCCTCCAGTCGCTTGAGTCCTCGGGAACCCATCAGGATCAAATCGGCCCCGATTTCGTCGGCAACTTGACAGACGGTATCTTTGGGATCTCCTTGACGCAGAATAGTGGAAACTTTGCTGGGTTCAATTTTGACTTCTTGCAGGATTTTAGTCAGCATTTGGGTTCCTTCTTCCCATTTACTGGCCAGGGCTTCGGTGGTAATCTGAGGGGGAACAACCCGGAGAATGGTGATCGACGCTTTCCGGATAGCGGGGAGATCCATCAATGCTTGTAGCATTTCTTGGGTTTGACCTGCGCCGGAATCAGCGTATAGTATTTTCTCTAGCATAAGATTAAACTCGGTCTATGATCTTAATGGTTTTCGCTAATTTTCAGCATACTGCTAATGTTGTTCCCGAAATTTAACAACTTATTAAGCGCTTTTTCTTAGCTTCATGGGATGCCGCATTTGAGGATATTTTAAGTATTTATGCTTAATTGACTAGAAATACTTTGCGGCTGCATCTCATTTTTGTCAATCTACTAAGTTGGGATTTTTAAGGGAAGACTTTCTCCTAAAATCGGGCGTTACTTTCGGTTTTATCGCTCAATCCAAGCTTTTGGGGGGTTCTACCCCCCAAACCCCCCGCGCATTAGCTTTTCGGTGGGATGCTTACAGGCAGCTGCTGATATACTGGTAATAATTTAAGAGTCACTGATAATTGCTGATTGTCGGTATTTTTGCCAATGTTAAGATGCAGCCTACTTTGCTCAAAATCAAGGTGTCAGGCATTCATTTATACTATAGCGTTTCCTGTTCGCAAGAGGTACATTATCGATGTTGAAAAGTTTAATCAGCAAAGGTTTAACTGTGCCACACAGGTGTGAGAATTGCGATATATTTTGGCTGCAATGCTGGCGCTCTCTTTTAATCACAGCTAAATTGACCATTTAATTGATGATTATTCATGGTTAATTCTCCAGCAACCACGAGAATTTTTGATTTTTACAAGAGGTCTAGTTATGTCTTTATCAATTCGAGTAATTATCCTAGTAGCGACAACAGTTTATCAGACGTTATCTGTTTGGTTAGAAGAACAAAAAGCACCTCCAGGTAATTTGATTAATCTGGGTAAATATCGCCTGCATTTTTGTCTAGTGGGAGAGGCTAGTCCCACTATTATTATTGACCATAGTTTAGGGGGAATTGAGGGATACTTTTTGCTAGAAGAATTGTCACAATTAGCTAGGGTTTGTATTTATGATCGAGCGGGTTATGGTTGGAGCGATTCTAGTCCATATCCCCGAACTAGCTACCAAATTGTTCAGGAATTAGATAAATTACTAACCCAAGCACAAATAGAGCCACCTTATATTTTAGTTGGTGATTCTTTTGGCAGTTATAATGTTCGACTGTATGCCCATCTGTTCCCAGAAAAAGTAGTAGGTTTGGTACTCACCGATGGTTTACACGAGCAGGGAATGCTGAAAATGTCGCCTGCATTAAAGGCATTAAAATTATTTTTCATCTCCGGATTTTTGATGTCGATTATTGGCTCAATTTTAGGCATTATCCGAGTTCTGAAAGTTCTGGGAGTTTTTGAATTATTAAAACCAGAATTGCTTCGCTTTTCCCCAGATTCTTGTGATCGAGTTAAGCGTTCTTTCTGTCGCGCTAAACACTGGATGACGATGAGTAGAGAAATGCTTAATCTCGACCAAAGCGCTCGTCAGGTGAGTGAGGCTAACAATTTCGGTAATTTACCGATAGTTAGTATTAAAGCTAATTCTTTTTTTAAACCCTCCTTTTGGACTCGCTTTATTCCCCTCAAAAGTGCCAACCGACTCCGGGAGGAGATGCACCTAGAATTAGGCAAGTTATCCAAAGATTTTATGGAAATACAAGCGGATAAAAGTAGTCATTTTGTCTGGATGGATCAACCGGATGTGATGCTCGATGCGGTCAGAATTTTGCTTGACAAAATTAACTCTGTGTGCTAAGTAATAGGACAAAATTAACTTCTTGGTTAGGATTAGACGAGAGGCAAGAAATTCGATCGAGATTAACCAAAATCCTAGAGACTTATTGCCTAATTAACTTTTGAGAGTTCAAAAATGAGAAAAATAGGCATGAAGCTATCGTTCATTCTTAATTCTCCTGACTTCTGAATCCTAACCCTAACAACAATTTTTGATTTTCACAAGAGGTCTATTAAGTAGGGCAGGGCAAATAAATCTAAAAACCTTGTTGGATAATATCTTTAGACTTTTTTGATATCAAAAAGTGTCAGCCATTGGAGTGAACGGGGGGAATAAAACCCCTACACCCTACACCAACAGACTTTTTCAGCAAACCCTAATTATTGAGCGTAATAATCTGAGCGCTAAAACCCTGTTTAGTTAACTCTTGTACCCGTTGTTTAGCTTGATATTGTTGCTGAAATAACCCCACTTGAATAACATTTTCTCCCGCGCGGATAAATGCGAGGGGTTCAATTTCTTGAATTTTTGCCAACGTTTCTGTACTATTACTCTGAACTTCAACGCGAAAGAGTTGATTAGTAGCAATAACCCGCTGCTGTGGTGGGGGAGAAGGGGGTTTATTGGCGCGATTTTGCGGTGTGGGGGCCGGTGGATTGACAGTTTGACGATTACTATTATTAATCACCGTAGCATCGGCAGGAAGCACGGTAGCGGGAGCTTGAAAAACGTATTCTCTCAGGGGTTGATTACCGGAAACCGGGGCAGCCACCGGGGGGTTAACTGAAGGAGAATTAACCGGGGGCAAATTTAAGGGTGGACATTGGGAACAATTAGCACCACTGGGACTGTCTGAACGTTTAGTTGGTTGTCTCACCGTCGGTGGTGGAGGCAAACGACGACCGGGATAAAGATTCTGGGCAAAAGATAAGTTTGCTTTTAGAAGCAGCGTTCCTTGAGCGATTATCCCGACTTTTAACCAAAATAAAGCCGAGAAAAACAGTAGGTTTGTTCTCATCATGCTGGTTTGTCCTCACACAAAATTTGGGTACACCATGTCCAAATTTTAAAGTAGGAGATGCTAGTCTAGAAAGTATATTGGTTAAAAATCATTACAAGATTTATGGGAAAAGTTGTTGTCGGTCTATCGGGGGGAGTAGATAGCTCTGTCGCCGCTGCCGTCTTACACGCTCAAGGTTATGATGTTATTGGCTTGACCCTGTGGTTAATGAAGGGTAAAGGTCAATGCTGCTCCGAGGGAATGGTAGATGCGGCATTTATTTGTGAGCAGTTGGGGGTTCCCCATCATATCGTCGATAGTCGCGAGCTTTTCCAAAAAGAAATTATTGATTATCTGGTTTCCGGTTACGAAGCGGGAATCACACCGCTGCCCTGTTCTCAGTGCAATAAAGCGGTAAAATTTAGCCCGATGCTGCATTATGCCAGAGAAACCTTAGAAACGGACACTATTGCCACCGGTCACTACGCCAGAATTCGTTTTTCTCCTGAAAACAACCGTTATCAACTGCTGCGCGCCGTCGATAAAAATAAAGATCAATCCTATTTTCTCTATGATTTAACTCAAGATGTACTGCGTGGGACTTTATTTCCTTTGGGAGAACAAACCAAGGCAGAAACCCGCAGGATTGCCCAAGAATTCGGCTTAAAAACGGCAGATAAACCCGATAGTCAGGATTTATGCTTGATTGAAGCTCACGGAACTATGCGATCGTTCTTGGATAAGTATATCGCCGTTAGTGAGGGCGATATCGTTGATCTCGATGGCAAAGTTTTGGGTAAACATAGCGGTATCCATCATTATACGATCGGACAACGCAAAGGCATCGGCATCGCCGCCGCCGAACCCCTCTATGTGGTACAACTGGATCCCGTCATGAATCGGGTTATCGTGGGTAATCGCGAAAGTGCCGTTAGTACCGATTGTCTTGTCGGACGGATGAACTGGGTTTCTATTGCTGAACCCACCACCCCTATCCGCGCGCAAGTACAGGTACGTTATCGTTCTCCGGCTGTTCCCGTCAATGTTATTCCCCTAGAAAATAATCAAGTGAAACTGGTTTTTGATCAACCACAATTTAGCATCACCCCGGGCCAGGCAGCCGTGATTTATGAAGGGGAAATCGTCCTCGGTGGGGGGATTATTTCAGGAGCCACCCCATAGGGAGAGCCACCAATTCACAGAATAACCTGATTATGGTTCGGGGGTCATTCTGCCAATTAGGGACTCTCCCCGGTAGGTTTAGCTAAAAATTAACGACGGGGTACAGAAGCCTCGATGTTAATATTCATAGCGGAGACTCTTGGTACAGGATTGCCTTTGGCGCTACCGAGACCCCGGTCCATAGCCAAGAAGCTGGCGATCCTTGCTATAATAACCACTATTTATCAGCAGGTAAGATAAGGGTGAATTTATTAGTCCATCGTTATCAAATTGTGCGATCGCTTGCTTCTGGTGGATTTGGTGAAACTTTTCTAGCTAAAGATACCCAATTACCAGATCATCCTTGGTGTGTTGTCAAGCAACTTAAACCCCAATCTGATCCCCAATCTTGGCAAATAGCAACGCGTTTATTTGATACAGAAGCAAGAAGTCTTTATCAATTAGGAAAACACGCTCAAATCCCCCAATTATTTGCCCATTTTTCTGAAAATAATCAATTTTATCTCGTTCAAGAATATATTGAGGGACATCCTTTATGTGAGGAAATTATACTAGGGAAACAATGGGAAGAAATAGCAGTAATTGAATTTTTAGAAGATGTATTATCAACTTTAGCTTTTGTACATCAGCATAACGTTATTCATCGGGATATTAAACCTGATAACTTAATTAGACGCAAACTAGATAATAAAATTATTTTAATTGATTTTGGTGCGGTAAAACAGATTATTAATTTAAGTAATACTCAAAACCAACCTAAGACAATTGGAATAGGAACACCAGGATATATGTCAAATGAACAAAATCTAGGAAAACCTACCTTTAGCAGTGATATTTATTCTGTGGGAATGATTGCTATTCAGATGTTAACGGGATATTATCCTACCCAATTAGTTGATAATCAAACAGGAGAAATACATTGGCAAAATAACGTCAAAATAACACCTAAATTTACTGATATTTTAGTTAAAATGAGTCATCCAGATTTTCAACAACGCTACCCCTCAGCTAAAGAAGCTTTACAAGCAATTCAAGGTTTACAGGGAGTCTCCCCTACCATGGTGCCAACAGTTTCTATGTCTCATTCTTCATCTATACAAAATAAAGAGGGTAAAATTGCCGTTATTCCCCTAATTTTAATGTTACTTTTAGGAGGAGTAATTGGTATTGGGTTGAACACTTTATCTGAGAGACAACAAAACAACGAGAGACAACATCAACCTGCTTTTTAAGCTATAAAGGTAATAGGAATAAGTTTAACAGGAGTAAGTAAGATTTATGAAGCGTCAGACTTCGGGAATAGCAGTTTCACTTTTGTTTGGTTTACTAATGCTGACATCAGGATGTAAAGGAGATTCTAATGCAGCAACAAAACCTAATTTTTACTGTGGAAATGCTCAATATTTAGGTAAAAATGCCCCAGCTACTATTGTATATAATCCAAGCACAAACAAAGATTTTACTATAATTATTTGGAAACCAGATAATTATTATTTTGGTAATCAATGGAATCCTCAAAAGCGCTGTGATCAAGTTTCTAGACGATTCCAAGATATTTATGATCGGGATGGATTACAGTATATCACGGCTACGGTAGCAAGTTGGATTAGCGATCGAGAAGTTTCCGTTGTCTGTGGAGTAAAATCCAAAAGTGCTACTTGTAATCAAGATGATTTACTCTTTACTTTGGAAACTAAGGATGAGCCTTATGCAGTACTAGATGATCTTATGGAAATTCGTCAAGCACCTGATAACAATAGACCCTTAACTAGAGGAGTAAATGGTTCTAAAAATTCTAGCAAAAAGCAGCAAGTTTTTTATGATTTATCTGAGATTTTGAAAGTAGAAAAATCCCCAACACAGCAATCTAAACCAAACAACGGGGGAGCGTTTTAGACTCAAAATATACCTTTGTTTACGGGATTAGGAGTGTTTTGGGTTTTGCTTCTCCATTTTTCTGCTAGAATTGTCGCATAATCGCTCATTTCTCTGAGTTTATTTTCTCCTTGCTGAACGATTTTTAAGATTTCTGCTAATTCCTGTTCAGTAAATGGTTTTGAAGTCATCGTTAATTCTCCAATCCGATTCTAATTCCATTGACTACTATTTTAGCTTCTAAAACTCGACCTAACTGCTCTGAGAAATCCTCCTCTGCTTCTTGAATATCTTCATAAGATAACTCATCCTCCCTGTAATATACTGGACAGTTGCTTGCATCCGCCGTCTAGTGTTGTCAGCAAATAATAAATACTTGTTAAGTATAGCAAATATTGCAATAGATATGATATTATCGGGAAATAATTTCATCCTTTCCCTAATCAGTTCAATCCCATTATTATCCTCCAATGCTTATCTGAATTGCCATGAAACCGCAATTATTGAAACTTTGCCTAATTTTATCCCTATTTCCCCTAATTTTCTCCCTCGTATCCTGTCAAAACCAGCAACCTCAAGATCGTGGAATTACTACTACCACAAATCAGTCACAAAGTCAACAAAAACAACGACGCACAGCCTTAGTCATTGGAAATGCGAGTTATCAGGATAATCCTCTCAAAAACTCGATTAATGATGCAGAAGCGATGGCGAATGCGCTTAAAGATGTTGGTTTTGATGTTATTTTGCTGGAAAATGCTGATTTAAAGCAGATTGAAAATGCTATTGACACATTTCACCACCAACTTAAGGCAGGAGGAGTGGGATTATTTTATTATGCGGGACATGGTACACAAGTGGATGGGGAAAATTATCTTATTCCGGTAAATGCGAAGCTGGATGTGGCAGAAGATGTGCGCTATGAGGCGATTCCGGTAGGAAAAGTCTTAGCTAGGATGGAAGATGCGGCAAATCAGATGAATATTGTCATTCTTGATGCTTGTCGCAATAATCCCTTTGCTCGAAAATGGCGCTCTAGTCAACGGGGTTTGGCTCCGATACAATCAGCTAGGGGTGCCTTGATTGCTTTTGCGACGGAACCAGGAGGGGTTGCTGCTGATGGAGAGGGGGAAAATGGGTTATATACGTCTTTTTTATTAAAGCATCTGAAAACACCGAATTTAGATGTGGAGTTGATGTTTAAACGGGTACGGGAGGATCTTGTACAAGCTACTCAAAATAAGCAAGTTCCTTGGGAGTCTTCCTCTTTGGTGGGGGATTTTTCTTTTAATCCTGTTACGGTAGCACAATCATCTCCTACACCTGTTAAGACTATTTTGCCAAAACCGATACTGAATCAAACACCTTTCTTATCGTCTAAAAAATCACCTGCTGAAAAGAACACTAATGCTTCAGTCGATGCTGAAAAGATTTCCTCTTCTCTTAATCAAGCAAATTTAATCTGGCGTTCTCAAAGTAATTTAACTCGAATTTCTAACTTGAATCAAATTTGCTTTGGCACTAGCACTCTCACTTCTGTACAAACTGTTTTTGGATATGAAAAACAACCATTCACGGGAAGAATCACAATTCCTTATCCTAAGACAAAAGGCTGTACAACTGGAGATGTCTTACAAGGAAATTTTGAATTATCTGGAAATGCTGGTAACTGTATTGGTACAATTACGATTACTTGGCAAAATAATAATAATGCTTTTATTCAATGGAATATTAATAACTTAGGTTCAGCTTGTACTGTGAGTACAAGTTATTGGAAAATCAATACTTATCCATCATCTCTTTAATTGAAAATATTGAAATAGCCAATTGATCCTAAAGTTCCTTATGCTTCTAATAACAAAAAGTTAGCCGAGGAAGCAAAAAGAAATCAATAACCATCTGTAGGAGTATAATAATATAAAGCACTAACACAATTACATTAGCATCAAATCTGACTTCTTTTATGCTCTTAAACTAAGCAATGTTATTTTTATTCTCCATGCCTTTAAGAAAAAATCAAAATCAGGGATTAAAACACCAAAACAAAATATTGATCTAATCAAAGAACGCCTGAAAAAAGCACAGGAGATTGCCAAAGAGCAACAATAAATACTAAAAAGGGGATAAATGATTATGACAGAATATACTATTAGTTCAGGAAACATTTTTGAAGACTTAGGCTTGGCTAATGCTGAAGAAAAACTCGCTAAAGTCAAGCTGGCTTCAGTGATTTATGATCTGATTACTGAAAAAGGATTAAACCAGCAGGAGGTCAGTCAAATTTTGGGAATTGACGAGGCTAAAATTTCTAACTTAAAAAATGGCAGATTGCAAAAATTTTCTCTTGAGCAGATGTTTAGCTTTCTAGTAGCATTAGGTCAGAATATAGAAATCTTAGTCACTCCCCAAGCCGTAGCAAACTCTAGTGTAAGTATCCAGGTCATGTATCGAAATAAATCCTAATCTAAGTGCGATCGCCGATCTCGTAAGGTGTGTTAATATTAGTGTAACGCACCAGCCAACTTTCAAGAAAGGACTAACCGTAATGTCATCAATTATTACCGAAGAAAAAACCAAAGAAATCCTAACCGAGATCCTCATTGAAATGATGCAAAACAAACGGGAACTATTTTATGAAATTGTTATCGAAGCTCTAGAAGATATTGGTTTAGCTAATGCTATTACGGAAGGATTAAATGGTGAATTTGTTCCAGAAGAAGAAGTTTTTGCTATTCTCAATGGAGAAGCTGAATGAAAATTCAATTTGTAGCCAAATTCTCCAAAGACTTAAGAAAAATTAAAGATCAAAAACTATTATCTGAGATCAAAACTGTTGTCAATGAATGCAAATTAGCTCAAACACTGGATGATATAAAAAACCTCAAAAAGCTTAAAGGTTATCAGGGTTTTTATCGTATCAAAATAGGAGATTATCGCATTGGTGTTGCAATTATTAACGATGAACTGATCTTTAGTCGATTCTTACACAGAAGAGAAATTTATAGATTTTTTCCCTAAAACTAAGCAGTGCCAACACACTGAATAACTGATGCAAAAATATAGAGATTTGCCAATGGATTTAGCCGACGCATCTTTGGTTATTTTAGCAGAAGAATTAGGTTCAGGTCAAATTCTTTCCGTTGATTATCGAGATGTGAATACCTATCGTTGGAAAAATACGGAGCCATTTCAAAAAAACTGGCTGAAATAAGTTATCAAGAATGGTTAAAAAATCAAGGAGAATAACAAAATGAGTGATTTTGAAAAAAGTAATAGTAATATTTTCGCTGATCTTGGCGACCCAGAAGCCGAACAAACTTTAGTCCGCGCTCAAATTCTATCTCGGATTATTGATATAATCAATGAACGGAACTTCACGGAAGCTGAAACAGCAGAAACTTTAGGAATATCAAAACTAGAAGCATCTCAATTAATCAAGGGAAAACTGAGTCAATTTTCTCTTGAAGATTTGTTTCATATTCTCAACGCTCTTGATAAACCTAGAAACCCAGAAGTGTTGAACGTGGAAAAAAGTCGTACAAAATTTGATATTATAGATAGGGTTTGCTGCAAAAAGGTTTTCCTGGGGGTAGGAGTCAGTAGCCGGTCGTTTCAGGCTTTATTGCCCTTGTTTTTTGTACCAAGCTATGTACTACAAGAAGGATAATGCCAGGGTTTTGAAAGTCCCAATCCTATTTTCGCAGCATGAACATTGGATTTTAACAGGTCAAAAGCCTTATTTTAAAAGGTTTTTACCATTATTCAGCAACCCCTACTTAGAAGATCAATACTTAATATCCTTGTTCCAAGGGTCTGCCTTGGAATACGATCTCGCTGGGGGGATTATTTCAGGAGCCACCCCATAGGGAGAGCCACCAATTCACAGAATAACCTGATTATGGTTCGGGGGTCATTCTGCCAATTAGGGACTCTCCCCGGCAGGTTGAGCTAAAAATTAACGACGGGGTACAGAAGCCTCGATGTTAATATTCATAGCAGAGACTCTTGGTACAGGATTGCCTTTGGCGCTACCGAGACCCCGGGCCATAGCCAAGAAGCTGGAAGGATCGCCAGCTTTGGGTTTTTGCTCTTGGGGAACATAGCGACGGACAGCATTCTGCCAAACGATTTGGGGGAAGCCCAAAATACCACGATAGTAGCCATCGTAGCGAGGCGAGGTGATGTTGAATGGACGCTCACCGATTTCGCGGCTGGCCAGGGTGCGACGACGTTGGTAGGGAACGGTATCATAACCAAAGCTTTGCAGATACTCGTCACTGTTGAGCAGTTGTTCGACAAAACCTTGAATACCTTTGGTGGCAACGACAATCGACCAAGCAATTTTTTCTCTTTCGCTATAGACATCGCGACCGAGAACTCTTTGTACTACCTGTTCGACAAAGCGATAGTTGCTGTTTTTCTCGTAGAAGCTGTTATAGAAGGTTTTCGATAACAGTAGGCCACGAATGAAATCCCGCACCGATAATTGTCCATTGCGTAATTGGGATTCGAGGAAGGGTTCCCGATCCCATTTAAAGGCATGGAAGAAAATCTGACGGTAAGCGGCTTCGATTAAATCGTCCAGGTCGGTAGGGGAGAGGACATTTTCCGTCGTGTAAACTCTCGGTTTTTCGTCTCCACCGACATCATAACCAGCTACCCGCACGTTTTGGGACTTGGGGGCGTAATTTAAAAGAGGAATGGCCAAGGGTAAACCTCCGTATCCTTAGAAATGCTTAAAAAACTTTCCTCATAATGATAAGGGAGTAAGTGCCAACTAGAAAAGAAATATTAAAAATTCTTACAATTGTTAAGAAAACTTGTTTACCATCCGGGATTTTGGGGGTTGGGGGTTGGGGGTTGGGGGGTTGGGGGTTGGGGGAGAAAAAAGCTGATAACTGATGACTGATGACTGATAACTGATGACTGATGACTGAATTTACCAGCCACTAATCGAATAGGATGACGGTTCGGGGGAATCACTGGAGACTGACTCCGATGACTGATTGCGGGATTCAGCACAAAAAGTGGCAGTATTAAAACCGCCAAAACGTTGAACTGTGCTAGTGCGGAGACGTAAATCGGCATCGGCAAACCAAAAACGCTCGATCGAGGTCATAGTTTCGTATTCTGTAATTAAGACTAAACCTTCCTGTTCATCAATGTGATAACGGCCCGCCACGGGAACGATTTCCGCATAACCGCGTTCGCGCAGGAGAACACCAGCTTGGGGATTATCTTCATCGGGAATTAGCGCAAAAACGGTGGTTCCTTGATGATTTTCGTCTTCTTTGTCCCACTGCATTGAACCATCCCAACTGACAAAGGCACCCCCCACAGTCTTAGCGGGATCGACTTCGTGCATTTCACAGATAGCGATAATTTTCGGGTTATCGGCGCTTAAAGCTTCCACATAAATCTCGGAATCGCCGGTTTCTGAGCGTCGAAAGGGTAAATGATGGGTGGTGCGCTGAGATTTCCACTGTCCCGCACTTTTCTGAAAAAAGGTCATCCCGTCCATAGTTTTTATCCTCTATTTTTTCCATTTATTTTAACGCCATCGTCGTTATTCTGTAACCCTTGTCCCCCTCTGTGTCTCATTCATCCCCAAAATAATCATGATCAATTCTCTTGATTTCATAGATTTCTTTGGTCGATACACCTAAGTTATAATCAATCATCAATTGACCTAATTCTTCCCCATCAATCAGCACTATTTTTATCTCATTTCTGGGGGCATATTCTAAAGCCTCTTTGGTAAAATAGGAAGTGGTGATGAAAATACCTTTTTTGGCTCCTTGTCCCGCTAATGCCCCGACAAATTTCTGGATTTCTGGACGACCAACGGCATTATTATCAGCCCATCTTTTGGCTTGAATATAGATTATATCTAAACCGAGTCTATCTTCTTTTATGATCCCATCAATCCCTTGATCACCGCTCCTACCCACCGCTTTACCAGCATCTCTAATCGAGCCACCATAACCCATTTTTACCAGTAATTCTACTACTAATTTTTCAAAATTATCTGGGGATAATTTTCGCAGAATAGAAAGTAAGTCTGTTGCTAATGCTTGACGAATTTCTTTATAGGAGTTTTCTAGTAATTCTTCTGGTGTTTGTTCTTGCTCAGAAGCTGATAAATTGCTGTCAAGAGTAATAGTTTCATTTTGCTTATTGACTCGATTGAATTCTTGAAATTCGGGAAACTGTCTCAGAAATTTTGCATCAATTCGAGCAGGATTTTGAGATAAGATTTCTTTTCCTTTCTCAGAAATTACAAAAGTTGCCCTTTGGGATGAGTCAATTAATCCCGCTTTCTTTAAATAGGTTTTTGCCCAACCGACTCGATTAGCAAAAATTTCTTGTTGTCCACTGGGAAGCATTTCTTTTCTTTCTGCTTCCGTGACTTGAAACTCTCTGGCCAAGGCTTCAAGAATTTCTCGATATTTATAAACTTTGCCATCTGCAAGTATTTTTAATAGCGGCAACATAATCGATTGAAAATCGGGAATAGGCATAGTTCAGATGAAAAGCGGGGTCAGTCATTACAATTATACAGCAACAAGCTCCAAGAATTTAGATAGATAATAATACACCTAAAGTTATTAATAATCAAGAGGCATTCCTAAGGAATTTGAGAGAGAAATTATCGCCATTGATAATCGTCTTGATACTCCAATAATTCGATTTTTCTGCCATTGGGAGCGTTGACATAAATAAGCTGTTGACTATCTAAATTACTTGTTAAGACTGTCTATGAGCGCTGGAGCTGCTCCGCAGCTCCAGCTTTTTTTGTGATAGCTAAAAAACCCCCTATCCCTGCTATTCATACAAAATCTCATCAAAACAAGCTTCTCCCACACTCGATAAAGTCCTAGCGGCAGCTTTATCGGTTTTCGACTTCTGCACGAGGGTGCGGAATTGCTGTAGATTGTAACGAGCTTGGAATTTTTTAATCGTGCAGTCGCATAGGTCTTTTGCCACATCAGCAGCTAATCCCTCCGCGCGCGCTCTTTGTAAACATTCTTGACGATAACTGTCGAAAGTCGTGGCAGCATTAGAACTTTGGCTAAGGTAAACGGCATTATTAGCCTGTAATGGAAAGTATAAAGCCAATAAACCGATAAAATTTAGTAAATATCTTTTATTTCTCATCATAATTGCTTTTTAAAGCCTGAAATACCCCACTAGATTAGAGAACGGCTGCATAAATTATAGATCGATCGCTCAACTCTTGGGTTCCACTCTTGGCAAACTGCCAACTGTTATGCTATGATGGATATTTATTGATCGGCGCCATCGCCAAGTGGTAAGGCAGAGGTCTGCAAAACCTTTACCCCCAGTTCGAATCTGGGTGGCGCCTTGGAAAATGTCGGCAATCTTTTCCTGATTGCCTTGTCTAAATTAAGGTTTACCAAGGTTTTACTTGATAGGCTGCCACTAGATAACGAAAAATATACTCAACTATCTCTAAATAATTCTCGGTAGTTTCCAGAGACTCACCCCACACCGTCACGCCATGGTAAGAAATCAGTAAAGCGGGAATTTCTGGGGGGAAAGTTGAGAATCTACTTTCTATTTCTGCGGCAATTTTCGGCACATCGAAATAGTTAGCAAAAACCGGCATAAATACTTGAGGATTTTCTACCCAAACACCTAAACCTTTCAACATTTCTAAGGGAGGTAACGATAACTTGTCCTCGCGAGCAAAACGGGAAACTAAATTCGCTTCCACCGAGTGGACATGATAACAAGCTTGTGCTTGGGGAAAGAGGCAATAAATCACCTGATGAATGCTAGTTTCGGCCGAAGGACGATTATCTCGATGAGCTGATTCTCTGACTTTTCCCGTCAGATCCACGCGCACAAAATCCTCTTCTGTTAGTTTACCTTTACTTTTGCCACTGGCAGTAATCCAAAAACTATGATCATCAACTTTAGCGGATAAATTACCCGCCGTGCCAAGCATCCAACCCAGTTGATAAAATCTTCGGGCAGCTGCCACTAGAGACAGACGAGGATCGCTCATGGTTTTTAGAAATATGGTGGATAGGTATCGACCTATTATAACAAGTTGAAGCCAGCAGACAACCCACTCGCCAGCAGATTTGGTGAGGATGTCAATCTGGATAATCTCGATCAAAACTAAACCCAAGGCAGAATAGAGCGAGGAATCAGTGAGTCAAAAAGAAGATTTAACCGTGGCAATGTGTTAGGAATGTGTTAGGTTAAAGATAATTGCAGCTTTGATGAATCGAGGGTTGAGCCGTGAATAACAACTTTTTCCGCAGCTATTCTGTCAATGATTCTGGTTTGGGTTGTTTCTTATCTTTGATTTTAGTCGGATTGTTGTTAGGCTCGATCGGACTGGGTTGGTTAGTCAATAGTTTTTTAATTCTCGTGGCATTCCTAATAATTTCTCCTGTGATTGCTTGGGGGATTTTTCGCTGGTGGTTGCGACGCAATTTAGTTGAAGATAGCTGTCCCGTCTGTAGCTACGAATTTACGGGTTTTAATCGCACGGAATGTCAATGTCCTAACTGTGGTGAACCGTTGAAAGTGGAAGGGGGTAAGTTTATTATTCTCACCCCTCCCGGGACGATCGATGTACAAGCGATCGAAGTACCTACCGGACAGTTGGAAGATTAGGGTCAAACCATTACCATCTAGGCACGCGCACCAAACTGAAAGCGGGGGATCTGAATTTTAACAATAACAGCAGTCCCAACAGGTGAATTGACCAATGAGCGAGAATTAAGCCCCAAATAATTGCGAAAATTAAACTACTAACGGCAAGAGCTTTAAAAATATCATTATCGGTCTTTTGATACCAGAGAAGACTAAGGAAGGAAAGCAGTAGGAGTAGAAGCGGAAAAAGTGGGGAGAACATGGGGATCACCATTGGGTGAGGGGACTGTCTTCACATCCATAGCCTATCATTTTCCCTTTACGGCTACGGGTAGCAGCGGCTACATTCCCCCCCTATTTGTCATAAATCTTTAGAATCAAATTAAAAAGTTTACAAGCCAATCTTTTAGTATAAAGGTGGCGCGACAATCATCCTCATTGTAACGCAAAATAGCCGCCAATAAAGTCCGATCTCCTGTTTTTAACCACTGGTCATACCACCAAACGCATTGATCCCCGCTTACTCCTCGATCGCGCCATTGAAAGCCAATCCAGTTAGCGAGGGATTTTAAAGAATAACTTTCCACGGGAAAAGTTACCGAATTAACTACATGATAATGCAGATCAAAACAGCGAGAAACTAACTGATTAATCAAAGAAGAAGGAGTTTTATAAAGATAACCTAATCGCTTAATTGTTTCCACTTCGTACTCAGAAAAGTGAAAAATTGGTGCTTGATAATCCTGCATGACTAAGGTTAAAAATTCCTGCCAAATCCTGCCTTCATCTTCCGGCTTTTCTGCCAAAAAGGGATAAAATTGCTGGGTATTAACTCGATAATCAACCCGTAAAATCCCCAAAAGATAATCTAAATTCTGTTCTGGTTCCGCTTCGATGTCAAAATAAAATTCAATCTCGGCCCTCGGTAGGGGGGACAAATAAGCAGTTTTCCCGTTGCTTTTGCGAAAGGCCCGATTTTCAATAATTGCTTGGGCCTGTAATTGTAACTGATTAGCCACCTCTACCCCCATCCCCTCCCCCATACGGGTAGGACAGGTAAGCGCAAGGGATGCCATGGTGGAAACCCCCAAAGACTGTAAAAATTGGTAACGACTAGGAGTCACCCCCGGGACTAAAGAAAGATGTTGACTCGCTTGAGCAATACCATAACAGTGACTATACCAATGACATAAACTGCAACGCTGACGCGAGATAAAAACTTCTGGTTCTTGGCGATTAATCACCATTTCGCCGAACTTTTTGATTATTTCCTCTAGTTTAGTTAACCAGAGATTCAATTCCACCCGATAGCGATTATGACGACGTAGGACAATTTCCCCATAACTGGGAAAAACTCCCTGCATACTGGCTAATAAATAGGCGTAAAAAGTAGCCAGCATTTTATATTCAGGCTTAGGACGGCGACCGAGTTGAATATTGAGGGGATAATAAACCCAATCGCCAAATTTCGACTCTCCTGCCTGTTTAATTAATAAATGCGGGGAACCGGTTAAAGAGACGGGATAGGCAGATTGTAAAAGGACTCCGTGATAAATACAGGGTACACCCCGACCCATCAAAGCTTCCGTTTCCCTAGCGGCGGCCAAAATATCAGTGCTGGGGGTAGTCAGAGAACAATAATCGGGATAGGAGTCTTGCAGGACTTTTTTAACGTGACTTTGACTCTCTTGGCGCAATTTAAGCAAAAAATCGCGCTCAGGGTCTTTTTCTTGGCTATTGCCGTAGAGATTTAAAAATGCACGGCGTTGACAACGTTGGTAGTCTAGAAGTAGATCATCGGTCAGTAGCATTCTATACAAGGAGAAAAGTTAAGCTTTCCTGGACCAGTGAAGTAAAGTAAAAAATAATAAACTAAAAAAAGAAAATATTCCCAAGTATGTTTCCTCTACTTTAATACTATTGTGACAATTGCGACTTAATCCGTCGATAGAATTCAGCCGTCGGTCGTCAGGAAGTGGGGAAATGGGGAAATGGGGAATTCAACTAAAACCCTAAAACCCCAAAACCCAACACCTTCTAACTGATAATTGATAATTGATAACTGATAACTGACCCCCCATCTTGCCGCTTATGCAGAATTTAGACGAAAATACCCTCGATTGCGCCGTTAGTAAACCGGATTTAGCCGAACAAAGACAGGAATTTCGGGGACTTAGCAATAAAGTTTATTTTAATTTCGGTGGTCAGGGAACCTTGCCCAAGGCGGGATTAGAGGCGATTATCGATGCCCATAATTTTCTCCAACAACAGGGGCCTTTTTCAGGACGGGTAAACGATTGGATTACCGGAAAAACGGAACTTCTCAGGCAAGAAATGGCTCAGGAATTGGGAATTAGCCCTAAGAATCTCTCTATCACCGAGGATGTCACTGTAGGCTGTAATATCGCCCTCTGGGGAGTTGATTGGCAAGCGGGGGAACATATTTTACTAACCGATTGTGAACACCCCGGAATTATCGCCACGGTTCAAGAAATTGCCCGTCGTTATCATCTGGAAATCTCCACTTGTCCTATTCGGGAAACTTTAAACGGCGGCAACCCGATAGAAGTGATTTCCGCCCATCTACGTCCAAAAACTAGGGTTTTGGTGGTTAGTCACGTTTTGTGGAATACTGGACAGGTTTTACCCCTCAAGGAAATCTCGCAACTTTGTCATGATAATTCTGTCACCGAAAAACCCGTTTTAGTGGTGGTGGATGCTGCCCAATCCGTGGGTTGTTTGCCCTTGGATTTAAGCGCTACTGCCGCCGATTGTTATGCTTTTACGGGTCATAAATGGTGGTGTGGACCGGCTGGTGTGGGAGGATTGTATATTCGTCCCGAAATTTTCCCTAGTTTACAGCCCACTTTTATCGGTTGGCGCGGCATTGAAACAGATAGCCGAGGACAGCCTATCGGTTGGAAACCGGATGCCAGACGCTTTGAAGTGGCCACTTCTGCCTATCCCCAATTTGAGGGTTTAAGGGCAACTATTGCGGTACATAATGCCTGGGGTGATGGGGGACAAAGATACGAAAAGATTTGTCAATTAGCGGCTTATCTTTGGGGGGAATTAAAGACGATTAAAGGGGTGAAATGTTTAAAAAATTCTCCGCCGGAATCCGGTTTAGTTTCCTTTCAAATTGACTCGGCCATCACCCCACAAAAGTTAGTGCAACAGCTAGAAAAACAAGGGTTTTTACTGCGAACTCTCCTCGACCCCCTCTGTGTGCGTGCCTGTGTTCATTATTTCACTTTGCCCTCAGAAATCGAGCAGTTAGTAGCAGCTATCCAAAAGTTAGTTTAACAAAAATGTGGCAGGGGAAGTCCCCACCCTCAGCCAGCGTAGCGGATTGGGGATGCGCCGAGTGCCTCCTTTCCGCTTGCTCAAACCCTAACTGGATTTAGGGATATGATCGGGCTGTATTAGCCTAGACTAACACAGCCCCAAGTTACCTTTTAAATGTCCAAATCCGTAAGATTTAAACGCGATCCGTGGGTTTCGATAAATTCTCGCCGGGGGGCAACTCGATCGCCCATAAGAATCGTAAATAATTCCTCTGCTTTGGCTGCGTCTTCGATTTCCACCCGTTTTAAAGTGCGAGTTTCGGGATTCATGGTAGTATCCCAAAGTTGTTGGGGCATCATTTCTCCTAACCCTTTAAAACGTTGGATTGTGTAGTTAGCATTGGAGGGAAATTCCGCTATCTTTTGCTGTAATTCTCGATCGCTATAGCAGTAGGAATGATTTTTACCGCGTTCCAATTTATAGAGAGGAGGACAGGCGATATATACATAACCTTGGTCAATTAAATTCTTCTGATAACGATAGAAGAAAGTTAATAACAAAGTTCGGATGTGTGCGCCATCCACATCAGCATCAGTCATTAAAACAATGCGATGATAGCGCAATTGTGAGGGGTCGAAATCTTCTCCTTTAATTCCTAAACCGAGGGCCGTAATTAAGGATTGAATTTCCGTATTTTTGTAGATTTTGGCATCATCGGTTTTTTCGATATTGAGGATTTTTCCCCGCAGAGGTAGAATCGCTTGAAAACGACGATCGCGCCCCTGTTTGGCACTTCCGCCGGCGCTGTCACCTTCGACGATGTAAATTTCTGACTTTTCTGGGTCTCTTTCGCTACAATCAGCCAATTTACCCGGTAAAGGTGAGGATTCCAAGACCGATTTCCGTCGTACTAAGTCCCGCGCCCGTCGGGCCGCTTCCGCCGCCTTGTACGCTTGTACTGCTTTTTCGATAATCGTGTCGGCCACTTGGGGATTTTGTTCTAAGTATTCGTTGAGAGTTTCCCCCACCAGGGAATCAACAATACCCCGGACTTCGGTGTTACCCAATTTGGTCTTGGTTTGTCCCTCAAATTCCGGTTCGGGGACTTTTACGGAAATAACGGCGGTTAAACCCTCGCGGACGTTTTCCCCCGCTAGATTAGGCTCGTTTTCTTTAATTTTATTGCGTTTACGAGCGACATTATTTAAAGTACGAGTCAGAACTGCCTTTAATCCTTCTAGATGGGTTCCCCCGTCAATGGTGCGGATATTATTAGCAAAACCGAGAATATTGTCGCTATAGGCATCTATACACCACTGAAACGCCACTTCGATATTAATTCCGTTCTTTTCCCCCGATACATAGATAATATCTTTGTGCAGGGTTTCTTTTTCCCGACACATATAGGCGACGTATTCTTTAATACCCCCCTCATAACAATAGGTTTCGATGTGGGGTTCTTCGGGACGGTAATCGCTAAAGGTGATTTTAACACCCGCATTTAAGTAGGCTAGTTCTCGTAAACGTCCGGAGAGGGTACTGTAATCAAATTCGATGCCTTGGCTAAAAATTTCGGTGTCCGGCAGGAAATTAACCCTAGTTCCCGTTTTTTCCTCTTGACCGGGACTGCTGACCAATTCTGTGACGGGGATACCTCTTTCGTAGCGTTGGGTATGTACTTTATGATCGCGCCAGACTGTGACATCGACCCATGCAGAAAGAGCATTAACGACGGAAATCCCGACTCCGTGTAACCCTCCCGACACTTTATAACCACCACTGCCAAATTTACCGCCGGCATGAAGTATAGTGAGAACGGTTTCTAGGGCAGATTTACCCGTGGTCGGGTGGACATCGGTGGGAATACCCCGGCCATCGTCGGTGACGCTGACGGAACCATCGGCCTTGATATCCACTTCGATATGAGTACAGTAACCCGCTAGGGCTTCATCGATCGAGTTGTCCACCACTTCATAGACTAAATGATGTAGTCCCCGCGGACCAGTCGTACCGATATACATCCCCGGCCGCTTCCTGACTGGTTCTAACCCTTCGAGAACTTGTATCTGTTCCGCGCCGTAGTTACTTGTCATAAAATTTCCCTAAAAAGGCTGTGATCCCTGATTGAACCTAAATGAATGGCAAAATCTTCAAAAATTGTAGCACATAAGGGTTAAAGACTGCTTAAGTGCCTTTAGGGAGAATTTTTTATTGGGTGTGGGGTGTTGGTCAGTAATCAGTGAGCAGTAATCAGTGAGCAGTAATCAGTGAGCAGTAATCAGTGAGCAGTAATCAGTGAGCAGTAATCAGTAAACAGTAAACAGTAAACAGTGAGCAGTAATCAGTAAACAGTAAACAGTAAACAGTGAGCAGTAATCAGTAAACAGTAAACAGTAAACAGTGAGCAGTAAACAGTAAACAGGTATAAAGATAAAGATAACTAACTATAGCGGTTCCTGTTCGCAAGAGGTACATTATAGATGTTGAAAAGCTTAATTAGCAAAAGTTTAAGTGTGCCACACAGGTGTGAGAAACGCTATAATTAACTTAAAACTTACATCTGATAACTGATAACTGATAACTGATAACTGATAACTGATAACTGATAACTGATAACTGATAACTGATAACTGATAACTGATAACTGATAACTGATAACTGATAACTGATAACTGATAA
>NZ_JADBSA010000047.1:0-3116 GCF_020246945.1 Microcystis sp. M113S1
AAACCGCACTTTTTCTGGGTCAATGATGACAATAAGTTATGACTTAGAGATTAATCAACAACTAAAGCTTATGCTTGTAGCTAAGTGAAATCATTGATTAAGAGACCTGTGCTTTTCAATAACTTTTTCAGCAGACCCTATTTAGCATCAGTTTAACCCATTTTTCAAGAATCTAGGCTAGAATATGAAGACAAGACGTATTGCTCTGGGTTAATCTACTCTGTAGAAGCTAAGAAGGTAATCAAAATGGCTAAATATTCGCCTCTTATCCATGTATCTCCTGAAACTATGAGTGGTGTTCCCGTTTTTTCAGGTACTAGAGTTCCGATACAAACACTTTTTGATTATCTTAAAGCAGGAGAATCAATTGATGATTTTTTAGAGGGTTTTCCAACGGTAACAAGAGAACGAGTTATTAGCTTACTTGCAGAATTTGAAAAAGAGCTTATTGATAGGGTAGCGTGAAATGAGGCTTCTTTTAGATGAATGTATTGACCGAAGATTAATGAGGGAGTTTACAGGTTATAATATCAAAACTGTTCCGCAAATGGGATGGACTGGGATCAAGAATGGTCAACTGTTAGGTTTAGCTTCACAAGAATTTGATATTTTTATTACAGTGGATAAGAACTTGCCGTTTGAGCAAAATTTACCGCAGTTTAATCTAGCTATTATTATTTTACACTCACAATCAAATCGTTTGGCTGATTTAAAGCCTTTGGTTCCTAAAGTTTTAGAAGTTTTGGCAACAGTAACAAAAGGAACAGCAACAGTAGTAAGTTTATAACAACCTGTTTAAAATGAATTTAAGCCATTTTTCAAGAATCTGGACTAAGATATTAAGGCTACCGACTTGGGAAGATTATTCCAAGAACTATCCCTAGGAAGATAAACACAATAAATCCGATCAAAAATGCAGGTATTGGCTCACCCATAATAGCCAACAAGGTAGCTAAAGCTATGCAAAAACATAAGTTTAAGACATTCAAGATCAATAGTAGTTTATTTTTCATTTTTCCCTTAAAGCTAAATCGTCTAATGGGGATAGGGTTTTCTCTTGCATCCCCAGAGACATGAAAAGTGAAGTATTGCGAGAAGTTCTGTTGACCAGATGTCTAGAATCTTAAATAACAGTCGCACTACTCTCTTCTAAAACAATACGGCCCGCCATATGTACATTTTCGGCAGTCATAAATTTTTCCATCTTTACCACGCACTATATAATAAGTACAGTTGCTCTCTGGTCCTGTTGATGGAGCAATATACACCGGGTCTACAGGTTGCTGTACCAACAAAATAGTTTCGGTATTAGCAAAAGTTTGATTTGTTGACACGTCTAAACACAATATGTTTTTAGTTTGTACATTATCAGGAGTAGAAGCTTTTGCTTGGTTAACAGGAGACATGACCAATAAAAATGCTGAAGCTGTTACGAGAATACTTTTCATGTGATTTTTACCAAATTGAGCGATAAGTTTGATTTGACTTTGAGGTTAAAAACATTTTGAGATACACCCGATTAATGGACTGGCATTACCGACATCTTCTATTATATTCTTGATATCTCCGTTCAGAGGCGGCATAATTTCCCGATGCCCTAGCTGCATAATGTGGTATATTAACTTGAGTCGCCCAATAATCTCCATTTTTCGTGAGTTGATTGGCCTCTTGAATTAATCCTTGACAAGAAAGCCTATAAATTCTTTGCCAGTCTTCAGCTATCATTCGCTGTATTAGCTGGTCAGCTTCCCCCTCCATACTGTTTAATTCTCTCAACAATTGCTGAACTTCACTACTTTGTGCGTTAGAATTAGTTACCCCTACTGTAAACTGGAGGATTGAAAAACACCCTGCTAAAGTCAACACACTGATTGATTTTTTTGTTGGATAGAGCATAATTTTATTTCCTGAAAATTTGACACAACTAACAAGCCACACTACCGACAATGTATCAACCAGTTAAAATTATTTCAAGACGGAAAAAAACGGATATTGTCGGAGGTTTTGTTAACTATGTTTACAAATATCGGAAAATAACGGATAATGACGGTATTATGTCCCCAAATCTTAACATTACTCCCATGGATACCCAAGAAGTCTTCTCACTTATTGATAATCTGGTTTTTGACCACACGGGAAAGCATCTCGATACATTGCAATTAGGGATTTTAAAGAACGTTTTTGATGGTCAGAAATATGCAAAAATAGCAGAAAAATATAATTGTTCTGAAGGTCATGCCAGAGATAAAGCCTATGAACTTTGGCGCATTCTTTCGGAAGTGTTAGGGGAAGAATTAAATAAATCAACTGTTCGATCAGCAATTGAAAGGTTAATTGTCAGCAATAGTATTAATAATTTGGGTAATAAATCTGTAAAAATTGATCAGGTTACTTTCTGTCATAACCCTTCTAATAATCGAGAAATAGAAAATTATCATATTTATAAAACTGAAAACAATGTTATTAAGGCAAAACTAGAAACTGTTCCCAAACTAATAGGATTAGGATTAACAATCGAACAAATTGCTCAAGCTCTTGATTTAGATATACAATTAATTTTAGATAGTCTCAAACCAGAGTAACTTTGATAACTTCATCAAGATATCGATGTCAAGCTGCTTTGATCCACCATTGACGAGGATAGGGAAATGGAGAAATTTCAACTAATACCTCAAAACCAAACCCCCAACCCCAACACCTAGAACTGCTATAGTTAAAAAATGCCTTAAATTGTCTTGCTTAGTGTCAAAAACAATGAGCGAATTAAGTCCCGCCGCTGCTAGAGAAATTGAACGCTGGAGTTAAAGCCATCGCCTGAGTTTTTCCTATCTGCACTTAGCAAAATTTAGGGCGCGTTAGACGGCGACAATCTCTGCTTAAACTTGAATCTAACCATCCGTCGTAACGCACCTATCTATCATTAATTTATTTGGTGCGTTAGCGATAGCGCAACCTACTACTAATACTGACTCATAGCTGTTATAATTAGATCAATGTCCCAGCCAGGGGAAAAACTATGACAACTCTCGACATTTTACCAGAAGTTACCTGTCCCCCCACCGATTTATGGAGTGATGAACCACCCTTGGAAAGTGATTTACACCTGCAACAGATCA
>NZ_JADBSA010000048.1:0-11396 GCF_020246945.1 Microcystis sp. M113S1
ATTTTTACCTCTATCTCCCGATTTTGTCATTGAATTAATGTCTCCTAGTGACAACATAGAAACTGCTAGGAAAAAAATGCAAGAATATTTAGATAATGGGACTCGTTTAGGTTGGTTAATCAATAGAAAAACTAGAGAAGTAGAAATTTATCGTCAAGGACAGGCAGTAGAAATTTTAACCAATCCAGAGAGTTTATCGGGGGAAAATATTCTGCCAGAATTTAGTTTAAATCTTACTTTGATTTGGTAAGCCAATTTAATTTAGGGAGTGATTCAGAAGTACTGATTGCCGCTTAAGGCTTTGCTTTGTTAGGCATTGTATTCATAGACAAAATACCAAACTTCAGTTTTAAGGAAGATAGTCATAATCAAGGATTTCTTCAAGGGTGAAGGGTGATTCAATCGGGAATAAATCAGCAGCAAGTTGATACTTTCTGACAGTATCCTCTCTGGCTGCTTGGTAACAATCTATCCAGATTTCAGGAATCAATCTTCTCAGACTTGGACTCTCTTTTAATAAGCGTTGAACTTGTCTGCGTTGTTCAACAACTGTGCTGCGCCACCCCTGAACATTTGTTTCCTTTTCAGTTAGCCAGTAAGTCAATTTAAGCAGATGTTCTGCAATGACGGTTAAGGGACTTTCTAGTTCTCGTTTTTCACTCCTTCCCATCGTTTCAATTTCTTCGATTAAATTTTCTAAGTCTAATTTTTCAAAACGATGTTCTTTGAGCAAGTTAGCGGTTTCTTGTAACCATCCGTAGAAATCTTCTTGATAAAGACTTTTACCTGACGAGACTAAAGACTTTTCGATGCTCATTTGATGATGACCTAGAAATATGATAGAGCAATCGGCGATTCTTACCACTGTTGCCTCTTGCCTGTTGCCTATTGCCTGACTTCTGCCAGAAGTCTAATATCCTAGTATTACTCCTGAAAACATCAGAGCTTTAAATTTAAGCTAAAATTGGGTAAAACATCTTCACCCGACAAATCAGTGGGATTTTCTAATATCTCCACTTCCTTTGCTTGACGATAAATTTCAACTTGCCGATTCTGGGGATCGATTAACCAGCCTAACCTTGCCCCATTTTCCCTATATTCGAGCAGTTTTTTCTGTAATTTGTCAAGACTATCAGATTCAGACCGCAATTCGACCACAAAATCGGGACAGAGGGGAATAAATCCTTTTTTCTGCTTAGGGGTTAAAGATTCCCAGCGTTCTCGACTCACCCAAGATAGATCGGGAGAACGAATCGCCCCATTTGGCAGTATAAATCCAGTGGAAGAGTCAAACCCGACTCCTAAAGCTTCATTTTCTTCGCACCAGCGAAACAATTGTCCTGTTATACGAAAATTTCGCTGTCCTGATTCGCCACCTGTCGGGGGATTCACGATTAATTCTCCTTGGGCTGTACGTTCTAATTTTAAGTCACGGTTGACCATAGCAAGGGCTTCAAACTGTTCAAGGGTGATCGAGAGAGCGATGGCGCTAGGAATTTCTAAGGAGAGGGTTTCGGGTGAGGTAGTAACTGCTAACATAATCCTTTGATCAGGTGCAACTCATATATACTATTAAAGATTATTTGTCAAGTTTCTGCTCAGACTTCTTTAGCTTGCGCTGACCAAATTCCCCAGGTTTTTCGGAAGCTTCCACCTCGATCGGGCGGTTTGCTGTAAATAACAGGTTACAATAGCGAATAATTAACTAAATTTACCTAAAAACCATCGATCGTGTTCTACGCTATTGATTTCGGAACCAGTAATACCGTCATTACTCGTTGGAATGGGGCGACAAATAGGGCAGAAACCGTCAAATTATCGGAGTTATCCCAACAAATAGCCGACAATCCCCCCCTAATTCCCAGTTTACTCTATATTAAATCAGCCAATCCCCTGCAAGTAATTGCTGGTCAAGCGGTACGGGATCGGGGTTTAGATATCGATCGAGATCCGCGTTTTTTTCGTCGCTTTAAACGAGGTATCGGGGCAAAAATTCAAGGATTTTTACCAGAATTAGAGGAAACTGTCCTCAGTTTCGAGGGGGTTGGTCAATGGTTTCTTGATAGCATCATCGACCACTTAAAAAACACCACCCCGGAAACCCCCCAATCTCTAGTTTTAACCGTCCCCGTCGATAGTTTTGAAAGTTACCGCAATTGGTTAAGCAATGTTTGTCAGGGGTGGGAAATCGAACAAATTCGACTAATTGATGAACCCACGGCCGCCGCTTTGGGTTATGGAACCATTGGGGATCAAGTGATTTTAGTGGTAGATTTTGGCGGTGGCACTCTCGATCTTTCTTTGGTACAATTAGATTTAGATAATCCTCAAAAAAATCAAGGTTTTATTCTCAAGTGGGGAGAAAAACTTTTAGGCAATAATTCTGCCCAAAAAACTAAACTAGCGAGAGTTTTAGCCAAGGCGGGGACAAATTTAGGGGGGTCAGATATCGACGATTGGATTGTCGATTATTTTGCCCAAAAGCAATCTTTAGCGAAAACTTCCCTGACTACTCGTCTAGCAGAAAGATTAAAAATTAAACTTTCTTCCCAATTAACCGCCGAGGAGGTATATTTTGATGAGGAAAATTTCGAGAGTTACGAGTTAAGCTTGGATCGAGAACAATTGACCGATATTCTCCAACAACAAAACTTTTTTAATCAATTAGATGATTTAATGACGGGAGTTTTGCAACAGGGAAGACGCAATGGAGTTGAAGTTAGCAATATCGATGCGGTGTTATTAGTCGGGGGAACCGTACAAATTCCGGCGGTAAAAGATTGGGTGCGACAGTATTTTGATAGTAGTAAAATTAAAGAGGATCGACCCTTTGAAGCGATCGCTTTGGGAGCGTTACAATTAGCCCAAGGTTATCAAGTCAAAGATTTTCTTTATCATAGCTACGGCATTCGTTACTGGAATCGTCGCAAAAATGCCCACGCTTGGCATCCGATTATTAACTCTGGACAACCCTATCCTATGGAAAAACCCGTGGAATTAGTCCTGGGTGCTTCCGTGGACAATCAACCCAGCATTGAATTAATTATCGGCGAATTAGGCACGGAAAGGGGGGCAATGGAGGTCTATTTTGATGGTGATAAATTAATTACTCGTTCCCTCGGTAATGGAGAAACTAGCGTCCAAACCTTAAATGATCGCGAGGGGGCCCGATCGATCGCTAAACTCGATCCTTTAGGTTTTCGGGGTAAAGATCGCATTAAAGTGCAGTTCTGGATTGATGATCAGTGTTTTCTGCGGATTAATGTGGAAGATTTACTCAGTCAAGAATTGTTACTAAATAATCAAATCGTCACCAAATTAAGCTAGGATTTGATTCACCTAAAAATCAAGTGCAGACTCATAGTAAGTTTGCACTGATATTATCGCAATATTCTGTTTTACCGGTGGCTTTATCGACTGTGATCGCGCACGGGGATCGGGATTAGTTCGGGTTCGGGTTCGGGTTCCGGACCAAAAACACTCTCGATCAGTTTGCGCGCCCATTCTCTCAACTTGTCTATCACTTCATCTAAATAGTCCATTGACCAAATGGCTCCTTTGAGATACTAGCTATGAGTTTTCGTCGATTGATCCCCGCAACAGCCACGCAAAAGCTTGATTCTAGAGAATTCTAACTAATTTTCATCGTTTGGCTGTTAAATCTGACGAACGGGGGAATCTATATCTTGTATTTATATTAAGCTTAACATAAGTTTTTAGTCTGAGTATATATTCTTGGCAATTCTTTTTTAAGACATTATTAATAAATTCCGGCGTAGGCGATCGAGGGCGGTATAGGCACTAATCTGGCGAATGGTCAAGCGATCTCGATTTTCTCCGAAACGATGCTCTGATACAGTCACTTTTCCCTCAGGACTGGCTAAACCGATATAAACTAGGCCCACCGGTTTCGTCTCGCTGCCTCCTCCTGGTCCGGCAATACCCGTGATACTGATCCCCCAATCCGTAGCGAGGCGTTTTTGCACTCCTAGAGCCATCTGTTGGGCGACAATCTCGCTTACAGCCCCGAAATTATTTAAATCCCCTTCATTTACGTCTAAGAGGGCAACTTTTACCCGATTATCGTAGGAAATAACCCCACCCCCAAAATAATCGGAACTGCCGGCGATTTGGGTGATAATTTCCCCTAATCCCCCTCCAGTACAGGATTCTGCCACACTCAAAGTTTGTTTTTGCTGCCGCAAAAGTTCTCCCACTACCGAGGGCAAAGTTTCGTTATCAGCACCAAAATAATCTAATCCGGCGATTTCCTTAATTTCCGTCGCTACCGGTTCAATTACCTGCAAAGCAGCCTCTAAAGAAGGGGCTTTGGTCGCAATTCGCAAACGCACTTCGCCTAAACTAGCATAGGGGGCAACGGTGGGATTAGTCAGATCAAATAAATGGGCAACTTTTTCCGCTAAAGCTGACTCACCGATACCGCGAAATTTGAGGTAACGACTATAAATCCTCTCTTTGCCCCATCCTTGACTTTCTAGGTAAGGAATCGCCGTTTCTACCCACATTCTCTTCATTTCTGAGGGTACTCCGGGGAAAGTGAGAATAGTTACGTTAGCCTCTGGTTGCCAGATCATGCCGGGGGCGGTTCCGGTGGGATTTGGCAAAAAATCGGCTCCCATGGGTATTAAAGCCTGTTTACTGTTACTAGGAGGCATTTCTCGCCCTAAACTCGTAAATTTAGCCTCGATTTCTGCTAAAATCTCCTGATCTTCTCTGAGGGACGTTTGGAAAAAATCGGCGATTGTTTCTGTGGTTAAATCGTCGGGAGTAGGTCCGAGTCCGCCGGTAAAAATTAAAATTGAAGAACGTTCTCGGGCAATAGCGATCGCTTTTTTCAGTCTTTCTACATTATCCCCCACCACTGTTTGATAATAATGGGGAATGCCTAATTTTGCCAATTCTAGGGCTAAATATTGGGCGTTAGTATTAACTATATCCCCTAATAATAATTCCGTTCCTACACAAATAATTTCAGCGGCCATAATTTTTAACAATTAGCTTAAGATTTTCAATTTTAATCATCAACTGATCTCCTGTCACCATCGTTCGATCGGGTTTCGGTAACGATGGTCATGGAAGTTAACAATACCAGTGCGCTCCAACATTATACCAGTAAGCTATCAACAATCAAGGTCTTTTATATTAAATGCCACTTTGTTGCTGAACACCCCATATATGATTCTGGGTAGTGATTCGATAGTAGTGGTAGTCTAATGTGGAGAATCACCTATGGGCTATCTGGTACTTTATCCATGACTATAATGCCCAATTAGCAAGGTTTGAGCTATCACCACGACAATAAAATCACTACCTATTAGCAAACGTAAAATCAGCGTACTATTCCCCTATATAACAATAATTGCTCATAATCAAGCATAACAAAGTATTGCCGATCATCACCTCTTCCTTCCTGCTATCAAAAACCCCACCAAAATCATCTAAAATTAAAATGTCCACTAAATAATAAAATTCTATGACTCGCTGGTTTAATATTGCAGGTCCCTGTAAAGACGATATCCACTATATGCTCTCTCCCACAGTACGATTACCAGATTTAGAGGAGCTAATTCAACAACGTAGTTACTTTGTCCTTCACGCACCACGACAAACAGGGAAAACCACCGCAATGTTAGCTCTAGCACAACAACTTACTAATACAGGAAATTATGCAGCAGTCATGGTGTCAGTGGAAGTAGGAAGTGCATTTAATCATGATCCTGCTGCCGCAGAATTAGCAATTTTAGGAACTTGGTATAATAAAATTGAGGATAGTTTACCGACCGAATTACAACCAGCTGCTAAACAATGGCAACAGGAAGAACCAGGAAATAGAATTAAGGCTTTTTTAAGAGGTTGGTCAAAAGCGATAAACCGACCTTTAGTATTATTTATAGATGAAATTGATTCTTTACAAGACCAAACATTAATATCAGTTTTACGACAGTTAAGAGATGGTTTTCCTAATCGTCCAGAAAATTTCCCGACCTCAGTAGGATTAATTGGTTTACGAGATGTGCGAGATTATAAAGTAGCATCTGGTGCTAGTGATAGATTAAATACATCTAGTCCTTTTAATATCAAAGTTGCTTCTCTGACTATGCGAAATTTTAATCTTGCAGAAGTGGGAGAATTATATCAACAACATACAGCAGCAACAGGACAAATTTTTACACCAGAAGCAATAGAAACATCTTTTGATTTAACTCAAGGACAACCTTGGTTAGTCAATGCTTTAGCTAAAGAAATTGTAGAAAAAATGGTAAAAAATAGAAACATTGCTATTACTAAAGAACACATTTTAACAGCCAAAGAAATATTAATTGCACGTCAAGATACTCATTTAGATAGTTTAGCAGAACGGTTAAGAGAACCAAGAATTCAAGCCATTATTGAAACGATGTTAGCAGGTTTAGAATTAGGAAATATACCTAATGATGATATTCAATTTGTCATTGATTTAGGATTATGTAAAATGCACCCTTATGGAGGATTAACTATTGCTAATCCCATTTATCGGGAAGTTTTACCCAGGGTATTAACTGTGACACCAATGGCTTCTTTACCCATGATTGCACCGACTTGGTTAACCCCAGAAGGTGAATTAAATCTAGCTGCTTTATTAACAGCATTTCTCAAATTTTGGCGACAACAGGTCGAACCATTATTAGGTAGTACGGGATATCATGAAATCGCTCCACATATTGTATTAATGGCTTTTTTACATCGTGTGGTTAATGGTGGGGGAGTTTTAGAAAGGGAATATGCAATTGGTAGTGATAGAATGGATTTATGTCTGAGTTATAAAGATGTAATTTTAGGGATTGAATTAAAAGTATGGCGGGATAAAAAACGCGATCCTCAAGCTGATGGAATTGAACAATTAGAATCTTATTTAGGGCGTTTGGGGGTAGATTTTGGTTGGTTATTTATCTTTGATAGGCGGAAAAATGCTTTACCAATGGAAGAAAGGTTATCAACTGAGGTGGTGGTGACGGAAAATCAATATAGAATTACTGTGATTCGGGCGTGAGTGTTTCCAAAACTCACTGTTTGTGTTACATTGCATTAACGCACCCTACAGGATTAACTTTTAGAATTTTTGCTAAACTAGAAATAGGTAGAAAACAAGGAAATATAAAGTTATGACAGTTGCTAATTCATCACTTTCTCAACAATACATACTTGATATTGAACTAGAAGGACGTTTAACTTTACCCCAAGAAATCCAACAAATTCTTAATTTAGAATCTGGAGATAGATTAATCTTAACTCTGGAAGATAGCGGCACACTCCAATTAGTCAGCCTCAAACAACAAGTTAAAAAATTAAGAGGTTTATTAAAAGATAAATCACCTGATAGAAATTTAGTAGATGAACTTATTCAAGAACGCATACAGGAGTATTTAAGTGAATAAATCTGTGTTAGATGCTGCTGCCTTTTTAGCTTATCTTAGAGACGAACCAAGAGCAGAAATTGTAGAAAATGCCTTGATTAATAGGTGTTATATCAGTATTATTAATTGGGTAGAGGTATGATCAAAAATTGTTGATTTAGGAGAATCTCCAGAGGAAGTTATTAAACGATTGAGAGGTGAAAGATTATTAGAGAATAGTCTAGAAATTATTGCTTGTAATGACGATAAAAAAATGGAGGAGCACCTTGGGGCTGTTTGGTGCTTTATCGAAAAAATCGGGTCTAAAACCGCGCCTTAAGGCGAAAAGTTTTTGGAGCGGGGCATAAATCCCCGTTACAAAAGCGGCCTCCTGCCGACCGCCTCCGTTAACTGACTACAATTCTAAAGCTTCGTAGATGTATAATTTATTCAAAAAACCGACGGTGCTGAAGTGATAACTAGGTAAAGGGGGAGGGAACCATAATTCCGTTTGATAAACGCTGAAAATGACAAAATTCTTTCTAGTGGTGTTAGTTGCGATCGCTTCTTGTAAAAAAGGATGACCCGTATCCACCAACATTTTACAGTAACCCCGCAAGAGAGCCTGCACCTCGATGGAAGCTTGCGCCCGAGCGCAGACATTATCCTTAAGATAGCTAGTTAGCCTCTGGGAAGCGTATTGTTCGTAATCTTGACGATTGGGGTTAGTTGTCAGCAATATCCCCGCAATTCCCCCTAAAACCACTCCTAACACCATTCCCCCTAACCGCGCCAATTTCATAAGCTCTCAAATCATCACTCACTTACCCTAACCATAGCCCGAATTAGGATAAAAAACCTGTTGTCAACGATTCGTTTTCTGGTATAGTAGATATGTGTAAGGCGAGCGTAGCCAAGTGGTTAAGGCAGTGGATTGTGGTTCCACCACTCGGGGGTTCGAGTCCCCTCGTTCGCCCTCTTTTTAAGGATCGCTGCTGTTGATTAGGCTTTGAGGAGAACGGTCAATGTGTTGGCTAAACCGTATTTGAGGCAATTGAGCAAATTTTCGGTTCCAGAAATGAGCCAACGGCGAGTAATTACAGATAATTTTTCCCTTGCCTTTCCCCGTTCCCCCTTTCGAGACTGTGAATTTAATTTTGTCCAACTACTGACAGGTTAAGACGGCACTGGAGAAGCTCAGTAGTGATAACGTGATAGTTTAGATCTGATCGGTAATGTGATGTGAGGAAAATAATGACCAGAGTAAATCCGAAGTTAATTATTCATGGGGGAGCGAGTTCCCTAGAGGACAAAGGTGGTTTAGAATCAGTCCGCGATTCTCTCCGGGGGATTGTTAAGAATATTTACAACCTCCTTGACAATGGTGCTAGTGCTGTGGAGGCGGTGACAAAAGGATGTATGTTACTGGAGGATGAACCGCGATTTAATGCCGGGACCGGTTCGGTGGTGCAATCGGACGGTCAGGTGCGAATGAGTGCAGCCTTGATGGATGGTCGTCACCAGCGTTTAAGCGGTGTCATTAACGTCTCGCGGGTACAGAATCCCATTAGCCTAGCCCAATTTCTCCAAAGTCAAGAGGATCGCATTCTCTCGGAAATTGGAGCGGCAGATCTGGCCAGAGAATTACAAATTCCCCTCTATGATCCCCTCACCGATTATCGGATTCAAGAATGGATGGAGGAAAGAAAGACGAATTTTAACCGTAAAATGGCCCGTTTATTCGCCGACTCGTCAGCGCAACGGGGAACTATCGGGGTGGTGGCCCTTGATCAGCAAGGAGACATCGCCGCCGGAACTTCTACCGGGGGTAAGGGACTAGAAAGAATCGGTCGCGTTAGTGACAGTGCCATGCCGGCCGGCAATTATGCGAATCCATGGGCAGGAGTAAGCTGTACGGGGGTCGGGGAAGATATTATCGATGAGTGTTTAGCCGCTAAGGTGGTCATTCGCGTCACCGATGGTTTTTCCCTCGCCGCTGCCGTGGAGAAATCCATGCGCGAATCCCAAACTAATGGTCGGGATCTGGGCATGATTTCCCTTGATCGTCAGGGGAATATTGTTTGGGGGAAAACGGCGGAAATTCTCTTGGCTGCCTATCACGACGGTCAGGCGATCGGTGATACCCTAGAATGGCACGGTGAAAATGTGGGTTTAATCGGTCAAGTAGCCGTCGGATAGGGGAACAAACTGCGATCGAGCCTAGTCTTTTCAGTTAATCTGTACAAGATACTTCTTCTCGAAAATCTCCGTGTGGCAATATATTATTCCTATTTTTGACCCCGATGTGAAAAACTGGTCAGCCGAAGCGCGATTATTGCGCTGGATGACTTTTTTGTGGCTGTCAGTCGGGTTAGTGGTGCTTTTTTCCGCTTCCTACGCTCTGGCTGACAGTCGCTTTGATAACGGACTATACTATTTTATACGCCAATTAATCTGGCTTTGGATTGGCTTAATTGGCTTTAATTTCCTGGTGCGATTGCCGATCGAGAAACTCCTCAAAATCGCACCCTGGATGATTTTATTAGTTTTAGGATTAATTTTGATCACTCTTATCCCCGGTTTGGGAACTAATATCAACGGTGCCACCCGTTGGATTAAAATCGGGCCGATTCTCTTGCAACCGTCGGAATTTATGAAACCGTTTCTCGTCCTGCAAGGGGCGGCGGTTTTTGGTGGTTGGCCGCGTTTAAATGTCAATCAACGGTTAACTTGGATCGCTATTTTTGGGCTAATTCTAGCGGGCATCCTCTTACAACCTAACTTGAGTACCACTGCTCTTTGCGGTATAACTCTCTGGTTGATCGCTCTTGCCTCCGGTCTGCCTTTATCCTACATGACCAGCACCGCTTTACTGGGTTTAACTATGGCCGTGGTTAGTGTTACTTTCCGCGAATACCAGAGAAAACGGATTTTGTCTTTCTTAAACCCTTGGCAGGATCCCCGGGGTGATGGTTATCAATTAGTGCAGAGTTTACTGGCGATCGGTTCTGGCGGAACCACCGGCAGCGGTTACGGTTTATCCCAACAAAAATTATTTTATCTACCCTTCCCGGATACGGATTTTATTTTCGCTGTCTTTGGCGAGGAATTTGGTTTTATTGGCGGTATTTTACTGTTAATCATGCTATTTCTCTACGCTACTCTCGCCCTGATCGTGGCGGTTAAATGTCGTCATCGCATCAAAAAATTAGTGGCGATCGGGGCGATGGTAATTTTAATCGGTCAATCCCTGTTAAATATCGGTGTGGCCACTGGTTCTTTACCCACTACCGGCTTACCTTTCCCTCTCTTTAGTTATGGCGGCAGTTCCAGTTTAGCCAGTCTCTTTTTAGCCGCCCTCTTAATCCGCGTGGCTAGGGAAGAAAATGACCCCGATCCGGTTCCCACCAGTAAAAAAAGTCCTCAGAAAATTGTCTCGGTTTTCACTCAATATTAGATTTATTCAGCAAGCTCTAATTAGGGTCTGCTGAATAAATCTAAAAACCTTGTTGGGTAAGACTTTTAGACTTTTTTGACCTCAAAAAGTGCCGACCTTTGGAGTGATTGAGGGGAAAATTGGGGGACTTTTTCCCTGAAAATTAGGTAATTGACCAGGTGAAAATGGGTAAAACCCCATCCCCCATCCCCCAACCCCCAACCCCCAACCCCCACCGAAAAACTTTTTGCCGCAAACCCTAAGTAATTATGCCAGTTAAGAAAGCGGCACGCTTAACCTTTTCCTAACCCATAAATTACTATATATTTTAGTTGTGTGAGGAGTGAGAAGAAAGCAAAGTCCTTGGGGTCGAAACACGGCAAGACTCCCAGGGGCTTTTTCATGTCTAGGGAACACTTGTCAGTCTTGACATCCTCGCCGCCCTAAAAGTGCGGCGATTCCTAAACCTCACGATTTAAGTTTCTGCTTCAACCACCGTTGCATACCACGGTTAAAAAACCATGTACTGTCTTACACAAAGTCCACAGACTTTCGCGACCTTTCAG
>NZ_JADBSA010000049.1:0-15725 GCF_020246945.1 Microcystis sp. M113S1
CTCTAGTTTTTCTATTGATTAACCAACCTAAACGAGTCCCATTATCTAAATATTCTTGCATTTTTTTCCTAGCAGTTTCTATGTTGTCACTAGGAGACATTAATTCAATGACAAAATCGGGAGATAGAGGTAAAAATCTTTTCTTTTGTTGTGGGGTTAAAGCTTGCCATTTTTCCAAAGGTATCCAAGCAGCATCGGGAGAGCGATCGGCCCCATTGGGTAGTTTAAATCCTCCAGAAGAATCAAAAACTACACCTAATTTATTTAGGTTATTCCATAACCATAATTGGGCAGTGATTCCAGCGTTAGAATTACTGGTTTCTCCTCCAGTCGGTGGCATAATAATTAAATCTCCTTTTGGGTTGCGTTCCAAGCGCAAATCTCGGTTATCCTGACAAAGTTGAAAGAACTGTTCATCGCTGAGTTGAAACGAGTTAAATTTAACTTCTACTGTCATTATTATCCCCAACCTACTCTCGTCTAAAATTCATGGTAACGCGCTAGGGCAAGAGATGTTCTTGGATGAAATTAGTGTAAACATCTCCGGCTAAAAAGGCGGGAGTTTCCAATATTTTACGATGGAAATCAATAGTCGTCGGTACTCCCGTGATCGCACATTCCCGCAGGGCGCGTTTCATGCGTTTAATCGCAGTTTCGCGATTTTCTCCCCAGACAATTAATTTACCGATTAGGGAATCGTAATAGGGGGGGATTTCGTAATCGGTGTAAACGTGGGAATCCATGCGGACACCGGGACCGCCGGGGGGCAGATAACCGCTAATTTTGCCAGGGTGGGGGCGAAAATTGCGATCGGGATCCTCGGCATTAATGCGACACTCGATCGAATGCCCTCTAAATATCACCTGATCTTGCTTAATTTGCAGTTTTTCGCCCTGTGCCACCAGAATTTGTTCTCGGATCAGGTCTATCCCCGTGATCATCTCCGTGACGGGGTGTTCCACCTGAATACGGGTGTTCATTTCCATGAAGTAAAAATTGCCGTGTTTATCGACTAAAAATTCCACAGTTCCCACCCCGACGTAATTAATCGATTTAGCGGCTTTAACGGCGGCATTACCCATTTTTGAGCGTAAATGGGGCGTTAAGAAGGGGCTGGGTGCTTCTTCTAGCAGTTTTTGGTGTCGTCGCTGAATCGAACAGTCTCTTTCTCCTAAATGGATCACGTTACCGTGACTATCGGCCAAAATCTGAAACTCGATATGTCGGGGACATTCGATAAATTTTTCTAGATATACTCCTGAATTGCCAAAAGCCGCTGCTGCTTCCCCTTGGGCGGCTTTTAACATATCACCTAGTTCATCTGAACTCTTGACAAGACGCATCCCACGCCCTCCACCGCCGGCGGTGGCTTTAATCAGGACAGGATAACCGATGTCATCAGCGATACGTTTTGCTTCCGCTTCTGAGGTAATTAAACCACCACTGCCAGGGATAGTGGGAATTCCCGCTTTTTGCATGGTTTTTTTAGCGGTAGATTTATCCCCCATAGCCAGAATAGCGCTGGGAGACGGACCGATAAAAGTTAACTGATGATCGGCACAAATTTCGGCAAAGCGGGCGTTTTCTGCCAAAAAACCGTAACCGGGATGGATCGCCGTGGCGTTGCGTGTTAGGGCAGCCGAGATGATATTAGGGATATTTAAGTAACTTTTGCTGCTTGGGGGCGGACCAATACAAACACTCTCATCGGCCAGTTGAACGTGAAGGGCATGGCGATCGATGGTAGAGTGGACGGCAACGGTTCTAATGCCCAATTCTTCGCAACTATGAAGGATTCTTAAGGCGATTTCCCCGCGATTGGCGATTAATATCTTGGCAAACTGCATTGGACAACCACGAGATCAGGCTGGTGTGATAGGCGACTATTTAGTAGAATATCTGGTTTTGTTACCTTGGGGAAATCGGGAAGTGGGGAGACCACTTCGTGCGCGTTGCGGGGGGAAGTGGGGAAGTGGGGAAGTGGGGAAGTGGGGAAGTTGTCTCATCACCCTATCACCCTATCACCCTATCTCCTGCCTCCTGCCCCCTAACGACTAACGGCGAAAATAACTGACTCGGTCTCCCTCCCCGGTCAAGATTGAAAGCGATAAGCTAGAGTGTGAGGAGTGAAAACTTTTTAATCTCGTTTCGCCCCTAGAGGATAATAGCTCGATGTTGCGAATTATCACAGAGCCATGGTCAGCCAGAACGGAACTGAGACGAATTCGGGAACGGTTCGACGATCCGGAAATTCGGGAAAAAGAATCGCTTGTCCGAGAGATTGTCGAGCAGGTGCGACTTTCTGGCGATCGCTCGTTGGTGGATTACACGGAAAAATTCTACCAACAGTCCCTTAATCTACAACAACTGAAGGTGAGTGGCTCGGAACTCGATGCTGCTTATCAACAGGTGTCGCAGGATTTATTAAATGCGATCGCCGTTGCCTGTCAAAAAATGGAGGCTTTTCATCGTCAGCGTCTTCCCAAAGCTTGGGTACAGTTTCCTGAGGATGGTACGGTTCGGGGGAAACGTTATCAACCGGTTAACAGCGTGGGAATTGTCGTTCCCGATGGGAAACGGGCCTATCTCAGTTTATTGCTCCAACAGGCGATTCCTGCCAAAATAGCGGGGGTTAAACGGATTGTGATGGTATCTCCTGCTGATGAAGATTTACGCATCCATCCGGCGATTTTAGTGGCAGCCCAATCGGTGGGTATTAGTGAGATTTATCGGGTGGCTGGACCACAGGCGATCGCCGCTTTAGCCTACGGTACAAAAACGATCGCTCCCGTGGAGATGATTGCCGGAATAGGTGATTTTTATACTAATTTGGCTAAAAAACTGGTTTCTGACCATGTAAAAATCGATTATCTCTCTATTACTTCTGATTTGGTTATTATTGCCGATAGTCAAGCCAATCCCAGGCAGTTGGCCCTAGATTTATTAGCGCAAGCGGAACAGTATTCCCTAGCGGCAGCGATTTTATTGACGACGGATAAGGCTTTGTCCCTAATAGTACAGGAAGAAGTGCAAAAACAGTTACAGGTACATCCCCAGAGATTGTTAACGGAAAAAGCGATCGCTCATTATGGTTTAATCGTGGTGGTGGAATCATTGGAGAAAGCGATCGAATTATCGAATCTTTTTGCTCCCACCCATTTATCCTTAATGATCGATGAGCCTTGGGAAAAGCTATCTTCTGTGAGACAATCGGGAACTATTCTCCTCGGTTCCACTACTCCAAAAGCGGTGGCTGATTATTTGGGTTGTCCCGTGGGAGTGGAAACTTTTCTCGATTCCGCCACTTTAATCGAATATCCTGCCGATTCTTTCGCCTCCATAGCCCACAATCTGCAAATATTAGCGCAAGCGGAGGGATTTACGACAACGGACGCGGGTATAGAATCCCGAGGTCAGGACAAGACCTAGAAAAACTATAATCTTCTCAAAGCAACTATTGGGTCTAATTTAGCGGCACGATGAGCGGGAACAACACCGAAAATTAGACCGATGGCACTAGAAACTCCTAAAGCGAGAATTATCGCAGGGATTGAGACACTGGTGGTTAAAGCGGCAAAAATTCCCGCTAGATACATTCCTTGAATGCCGACAAAAATCCCGATAATTCCGCCAGTGGTGGCTAAAATCACCGATTCAATGAGAAATTGACCTTTTATATCCCCTTCTTTGGCTCCTAAAGCCTTTCTTAACCCGATTTCTTGGGTTCTTTCCGTGACTGACACGAGCATAATATTCATTACGCCGATTCCCCCGACAAAAAGGGAAATACTGGCGATCGAGGCTAACATTCTAGTTAAACTATCGTTAGTCTCTTTGGCCATTTCTAAGACTGTGGTTTGGAGGAAAACCTGCACATAATTCTCGTCGCTGACCTGATGACGCATTTGCAGCAGGTTGCTAATCTGAAACTGAGCGGCTTTAATTTGGGCAGAGTTTTTCGCCAAGACAGAAATATGAGTTAGGGGAATGCCATAGATAGAATTGCGCCCTAAAACCTGATTAGACATAGTAGTTAGGGGAATTAACGCTCGATCGTCCTGATTAGTCTCAAATAAGGAGCCTTTCGCCTGTAAAACTCCAATAACTTGAAAACTAAGATTGCCGATGCGAAGATTTTCGCCGACGGGATTGCGATTACCAAAGAGATTTTTGGCTAATTCCGATCCCAAGACAATCACGCGATTATCCCGTTTCAGGTCAGATTCCATAATAAATCTACCTTTAGATAGTTGACGGTTACGCACGTTTAGGTACTCGGCTCCCACCCCGATTAGGGGGCTATTACTGGTTCTATTACCGAAGGATAAGATTCTTTTACCGCTCAATTCGGGAGAAATGGCGGCAATGGCGGGAACTTGAGCTGCGATCGCTTGAGCATCTTCGTAGGTGAGAGGCCGGGGATTAGGAATTGTCCGCCGGACATTGCGCGAGGAGGTGGAAACAAATAAAACATTCGGACCGAGGGCTTCAAACTGCTCGAGGGCGACTTTTTGCGCTCCTTCACCCACTCCCACTAGGGCAATGACGGAGGCGTTACCGATAGCAATTCCTAGCATGGTCAGACCACTACGCAGTTTATTGCCCATCAAAGCGGAAAAAGCCATTTTCAGGTTTTCGAGCATTTCCATGGTTAGTTATATTCAGTGATCAGTAATCAGTAAACAGTAAACAGTAATCAGTAAACAGTAATCAGTAAACAGTAATCAGTAAACAGTAATCAGTAAACAGTAATCAGTAAACAGTAATCAGTAAACAGTAATCAGTAAACAGGGATAAAGATGAAGATATAGCGTTTCCTGTTGACAAGAGGTACATTCTCAATCCTGAAAAGCTTAATCAGCAAAGGTTAAAGTGTGCCACACAGATGTGAGAACCGCTATAAATAAATAACTAAATAGCTAATTAACTTACATCTGATAAATAAATAACTAATTAACTTAAAACTTACATCTGATAACTGATAACTGATAACTGATAACTGATAACTGATAACGGATTAGCGGGTAGAGATTTGGATCGTTTCCGGTTTGCTTAAATCGCCGGTAATAGTTAAACTGCGCCGATTAGCGTTGAGATGACGGACAATTTTATAGATAGCCTCAACTTGGTCACTAGAGCCGATTTTAGCCGCTAGTGTGGTTAGGTCGAGAGAAGTCCCCGTTTCCCGAACAACTTGCACGATTTTTCTCTGTAAATCCAGAATGGAAGCGGCGGCGTTTTTCCCTGCTTCTACCCCGGGTTGATGGTAGGCGTTAATGTTAACTAAACTAGCATAGAAACTAACAGCCCGTTCGTAGAGGGCGATTAAGGCCCCCACCTGACGGGGAGTAACCTCTGGGATCGTGATAGTGATAGAGTGGCGACTATTTTCGTATAAAGCTTGTCGAGTACCTTGCAGTAATCCTGAGAGGAAATCGCCAGTAGTGGAGCCGGTTTCCACTTCCATGGAATCTCCTTGTCGGTCTTTTAACACTTCAATAAAAGTGGCGAAGAAATTGGGAACACCTTCGCGTAATTGTTGAACGTAGGCGTGTTGGTCGGTGGAACCTTTGTTACCATAGACGGCGATACCTTGGTACACCGTCTTACCATCGAGGTCTTTTTCTTTACCGAGGGACTCCATTACCAATTGTTGCAGATAGCGGCTAAAGAGATAGAGGCTGTCTTTGTAGGGCAGAATAACCATATCTTTCTCTCCCTTGCCATTGCCCTCATGATACCAAGCCAGAGCCAGTAGGGCGCTAGGATTTTTTTTCAGGTTATGGACGCGGGTGGCGATGTCCATTTCTTTGGCCCCGGCTAACATTTCATCAATGTCGATACCCTGCAAAGCGGCCGGGAGAAGACCGACGGCCGATAGTTCTGATGTACGACCACCGACCCAATCCTGCATGGGGAAACGAGTTAGCCAATCTTGGGCGTATTTGTCCAGTTGGCTACCCGGCATAGTGACGGCGACCGCGTGTTGCGGAAAGTCTAAATCTTGTTTTTCGTAAGCGTTGCGGACTTCTAACATTCCGTTTCTCGCTTCGGGAGTGCCGCCGGATTTACTGGTGACGATAACGAGGGTGGTAGCTAAGGGTAAATGGGCTAGGGTGCGATCGATGCCTTTCGGGTCGGTATTATCAATAAAAGCAATCTCTAAGGGGGGAAAATCGGGTGCTAGAGCCGAACCGACGAATTGGGGACCCAAAGCAGACCCCCCGATGCCTACACAGAGAATATGGCTAAATTTTTCTTGATCAGGCGGTTTAATTGCTCCGGAGTGAATTTTCTTGACAAATTCTTTAATCTGTGCTATGGGTTCGGTGATTTCGGCCCGCAATTCCTGGTTAGGAGCGAGTTCAGGAGCGCGCAGCCAGTAGTGGCCGACCATACGCTGTTCGTCGGGATTGGCGATCGCACCCTGTTCTAAAGCTGTCATATCTTGGAAAGCGCGCTCAAATTTTGCTTCTAGACCTTTGAGAAAACCCTCATCGAAGGGAATCCGACTGACATCGAGATAAAGTTCTAGGTTAGGGTGATAGTATAACCAATCTTGGTAACGTTGCCAGAGTTGCAGATTATCCATAAAAAAAAGCGAAATTTTTGTTTAATTACTCGTTTAGGAGAGATAGGATTCTATCCTCTCCAATCATCATACAGGTAGTTTTAGACTAGACGATTAGGGTTAAGCTTATATTAGGAGTTGGCAAAATGTTAACAGTGACGGAACTATCTCCTAATTGTTCGGTTTGCTGGTGTTGGCTGTTGATTTTTCAACCGATTCTATGGCTATTTACTCATCCCCTCTCAAAATCGGTAATTTAGAAGTACATAGCCGCGTCTTGCAATCACCTTTATCCGGTGTCACCGATTTAGTTTTTCGGCGCTTGGTGAGACGCTTTGCTCCCGATTCCATGCTCTATACGGAGATGGTCAACGCGACAGAAATCTCCCAGCTGCAAGAGTTACCGCAATTGATGGTTATCGGGGACAAAGAACAACCAATTAGTATGCAGTTATTTGATTGCCGTCCCGATTTTATGGCTGTGGCGGCAGAAAAAGCGGTTAAGGAAGGAGCGATGACCATCGATATTAATATGGGTTGTCCTGTTAATAAAATTACTAAAAAAGGCGGCGGTTCTTCGCTTTTACGACAGCCAGAAATTGCCGAGCAAATTGTTAGGGAAGTGGTGGGAGCGGTATCGGTGCCGGTAACGGTGAAAACTCGCTTGGGATGGAACGCTCAAGAGATTAATATTATCGATTTTGCCCGTCGTTTGGAAGATGCGGGAGCGCAAATGTTGACCCTGCACGCACGCACTAGGGAACAGGGTTATCACGGGCCGGCCGATTGGCAATGGATTAAACGGGTGAAGGAGGTTTTATCGATTCCTGTCATCGCTAATGGCGATATCGTTTCTGTGGAAGCGGCGATTAATTGTTTGGAATTTACCGGGGCCGATGGGGTGATGTGTTCGCGGGGAACCCTCGGTTATCCCTATTTGGTGGGGGAAATCGATTATTACCTCAAAACAGGCAAAAATTTGCCGAAACCCACCTCTATTGACCTGTTAAGCCTAGCTAAAGAGCATTTACAGGGGCTATGGCTATACAAGGGACAACGCGGTATCTGGCAAGCGCGGAAACATCTGGCTTGGTATTGTCAGGATTTTACCGGTGCAGCGGTTTGGCGCGATCGGTTTTCGCAGATCGAATCCCTGGGGGAGGGCTATGATTTAATTGATCGAGCTATTGCCCAATTACACCTTGAAAACGAGAATATTTACAGATAACAGTGCTGTAAGCTGTAGATTCTTACGAACCTTTTGCTGGTTCCTCAGCATCATCGACAAGGTACATTTACTTGCGAACTCAAACCCGACAATTCGGCATCAGAGCGGTGAAGCCTGCTTGGGCAAAATGTTTGTCATAAGCGAGTGCTTCTGTGATTCCATTTTCTTCCATTATTTTGAAAGATACGCAATCTGTATGACTCCATGCTTTGTCTTTACGCTGTTGATATAGTCTTAATCCTTGTTCAAATTGCTCACTGGTTTGGGGAACAATACGAACATTGGGGTTAGAACGCAAATTTTGAGTTAGCTCTATGGCTAAGTCACGGAAATACTCACCACGTTTAGAAAAGTCGTTTAAGACTTCGATAAGGACGGCTTCACTGGTGACAATATAGACGGGATGCAATGTTTTTGATAGCTGAACAGCTTTTTTATGCAAATTATCACTGGGGTTAAGTAGGGCAACCCAATAACCTGTATCGGCGAAAACGACTCTCACTAACTATCCTGTTGCTGTTGATAATGGTCAAAGTTTTGGGCTAAGTCTTTTGGTAGTTTTGCCCATTCTTCATTGGGAATTTTGGCAGAAAGTCGGGCGGCTAATTCCCAGATTGGTTCTGCATTATAGTCAAATTTAATATTTGCTAAAGAGAAACTCTCGATAGGTGTTTGATTATTCATAGGTGTATTTGATTTAGAAGAAATCAGTTTTTCTAATTTAGAAATCGCTTCTTGTTCATTGCGCCAAGCCTGATCGCGTAGTTGGTTAGCTTTGAGAACTAGATCGCCAATTTCATTTCTAATAGCTGGTTCAGGTAATGGAATATGGACAGAAGCAAGCATAAATCGGTCAAATTCAAGAATTACTGAACCATAAGCGTGACGAGTCATGAGACTGTATCCATAATCGGAAACTAACCAAGCGTAGAGATATCCAGCATTAATATCATCTGAAGCTAACAAACGATTGGCGTGTTGATTTGCTGTCCAGTTTGCCATGTACTTAGGAATGATTTGTACTCGCCCAATTGTGCCTGAGCAGGTAACAGCGATCATATTTTCTTCTAGCTGAATTTCTGGCAAGTCTTTTGTATGTGCGCCTTTTGCTAATTTCTTGACATCAATTGGATCGACTTGAAAAAGTTGCTTACTACTTAATAGCGGAATCCCACCTTTTTCGACATAAGTTCGCGCTCGAAATCTTGTAATTGCTCTAACTTCTTTGGTAACTCGCCGATCGCCAATTTTAGTAATCTCAACAGGTAACTTGGCTAGTTGTTTTTCAGCAGCGATCGCTTCGGGATTATGAAAACTGCCTTCTAAGCGTCCCATTAATTGTGAGGCTTTGATCGTAGTTGTAAAAGATGCACTACCACGCGGAGCAATATCTTTGAGATAGGGTAGGTTTAACCGTTCATGGAGAAGGCGATCGGCTTCATCTAACAAATGATTTGCTTCATCACGCAATTCTCCAGCTTGGCACATTAAACGACCAATTTCAATCCGACGAATCGGTGGCAAATCAGGCATTAGAACTCTTTCAAGATGTTTAGGCTCAATATGAACAATAACCGATCCATAAGTTGATTGTGTTAATTGAGAACGACCATATCGACTACGAAGAAAAGCAGTGATATAACCTGCTGTATCAGCATCATTACAACGAATACGAATAATATCTGATGTAAGAGCATTACCTATGAATTGTTCCGTAGCTAAACTAACATTTCCTATTACTCCACAACGAGAAATAAGAATATCCCATTGTTGAATCAATAGTTTTTCTATATCAGGAAGGCTATTGCAACTTAAATATTGATTAATTTTGGGTTGAAAGCTGGTAATTTCTGAACCCGAAATAAGCCCAATACTCTGTTCGTTACTTTGCGTATAAACTCTTTTAATACCAGAAGGAGAGAAAATTTCTTCGCAAAAACCATCATTTTCTTTATAAAGCGGTTTGTTTGGCAAATTACTATTTTCTGTTTGAATAGCATTATCATTATTAAATTTAGTCTCAAGATTAAACTTCGCATCCAATCTAAAGTCAAATCTATAAAGGTCACTAAACTTAATAGTGCTATGTCGGATAGAAGTCACTGGTTCTTCTAGGTCATATTCTGGTGCAGAACAAGTCATTTCCAAAACAGAAGCATATAACAACTGTTGTTGATCATTAGTTGGGAAGTATATGATTTTTGAAGCGGAAGTATATACTATTTCCGAGTGTAATGTAGAGGTTACCATTTTAAGAACATCTCCTTTTTCCAATGAAGAAAAGCATCAGCAATATAGGGTGTATCATCATCTAGAACTTTCTTATATGAACTAAAGCTGTTAACTACTGACTGTTTTTTTCCTTGAGAACTTTGAGTAGTTTCATCAGATGGCAATAATATTTCTTCGCCATCCTCATTCCTCTTATAAACTGGATTTCCTCGTTTATCATACCCAATAGACCTTACTTGCGCCATAAATATTTCATAATCTTGCAATACTTCTTGATATATTTCTTTCTCTTGCTTTTTTTGAAGAATTAAAAGTGATGTTTTAACACCAGTCATAGGCTGGAAAGTATCAGGATGAAGATCAATCGATGCAACAATTCGGCAATGCTTAATTAACCAATACCGTACATAAAGCAACCCAGGAGCGCCCAAAATTGCATCAGGCAAAACGATTCCCATACGTCCCTCTGGTTTCAAAAACTGCCAGCATCGTTCAATAAATAAGATTTCAGGCGATGCAGAACCTTGAAGTTGTTCTGTTGGTTCCCATCCAGACTCAGTTTCTTTCCAAACGTGGGCAAGCTGATATTGTTTTAAGGTTTCTTCGTCCTTAATTGGTAACTTTGAACCAAAAGGCGGATTTGTTGCAATTAAATCAAAATGACCCAGATCTTTTTCACTGCGTAGAGTTTTGGGGTCGATATCTAAAGCCTTTGCAAATTGCTTGCGAAAACTATCTTCCCATTGATGAGGATGCAACAAAGAATCTTGTCTAAGAATATTTCCAGAGCCGTCATTGTTCATCACCATATTCATCTTGGTAGCCTTTACAAGATCTGGATTAATATCAATCCCAAAGAAATTAGCTTTAGCTGTTTCTTGAATTTTAGAATTCAGTGCATTTTGCATCCAAGGCTCTGACTGTTCAGTTACTCCTGCTTGTAGTTTTAACTTTTTAATGACTTCATTCATCGCAATTACCAGAAAGCCACCCGTCCCACAGGATTGATCGAGAATCTTATCAGTGACTTTCGGCTCCAGCATACGAATAGTCATTTTTTGCACATTTCGAGGTGTGAAAAATTCACCACGATCGCCCCTTAAATTTGCGCCAACCAGTTCTTCATAGGCTTTTCCTTTAACATCAATATTTGTACTCAAAAAGCTATAGCGTTGAAGCTCACCGATGATATAAGCTAAAGAACGCGGTTGAAGTTTAATCTCATCATTTGCGTCAAAAATAGCAGGATATTGTTTCTTAACTGCGCTAAAAATTTTGCTAATGCGATTAAAAACAGTTAACCGCCCATCATTACTCTTTTTCTCTTTTGCTGTTGCATAAAATTCCAATGGATTAGGAAAATTGCGTTCATCATGAATCTTACAAAAAATAACCTTTAAAAGCTCAAAAAAGGCAGGTTGTTTTTGTAGCCCATCAGTCACATAAATATGATCGTGGCAAATCTTAAAAGAAAACAGTAAATTATCACCAACTGCATTTTTTAAAGCATCACGAGTTGGGCGATCAACTTCCTCAACATTACCATTCTTAGAAGGAATATCATTAGGCTCTTCATACTCAATGCCTTCCTTTGTCCTAATGCGGCGCAAGACGGTCTTTTTCCTACCATTTGTCCACATCCCCCATTCAGAGTTATCACAAGCCGCCATATAAGATCGAAGTTGTTCAATCCCGTCTTTACTGGCTGAGGGTGTTACTGAGTCTTTTTTGCACTCAATAACGATCCAAATATTTTCCTGATTGTGTTGATCGCCCTCACGGAAAATAGCCAGATCCACTCGAACAGTCTTACTACCCTGCTTAATTGGATACTCAACCTCGATCTGTTCTGGCAAATAGCCCAATTCCAGCACTAAACGACGCTCGATGTTTTGACGAACATACTCTTCGGGCGTATCGTTACGGATTTTCTGATCTATGAAATCACAGACCTTACCATCTGGAAGTGTTGCTAAGAGCTTAGACATTGCCCTCCCCCCACAAAGAAAATTTACCTTCCTTAATGTTTTACCGGTAAATGATCTGCTATGACCAACTGCTTATTTTAAATTTACAGGCTGGAAGAACTGATAGCGGGTCAACCGTTGGCCGTCAACCCAGACCAAGTTGATCGGCGATCCCACTGACCCGCTATCATCAACCTTGAATAATATTATTAGTCTAACTCTCGGTCCGGTGCAGTGATTGGTTAGATCGCCCCTAATTCTTACCTAGAATCTTGTCATACTCGGAGTGCGACCCAACCCAGAACCAAACTATCTTTTCTTCATCTGACTTCTTAATCCCTAATGCTCGCCATCCAATGCCGACTCTGACTGACCAGATTTTTTCTCTTGGTTTCACCTCTTTGAACTCTAGGCTGGGGTGAAATGGATTTTCTTTCCAAATCTCGTAATTTTTCTTGGCTGTTTCTTGTACCCTTTGCGGCAAACTTAGAAAAAGTTGACGAAACCTCTGGGTTCTGGCTGACTTCATTCTTCCCCAAAGCCTTTATCTTCTGTTCTCCCCTCTTGTTCTTCTATAAGGGCTTCCTGTGCCATTGTTATTAAAGCTCCCAATTCCAGATCCTCGTTGGAAAGGCTTTTCTGCCATTTTAATTCACTTTCAATGTCTTCCAGCAATTGTTGAGCAAGTTCATCTTGAAGAAACTCTGGCAGTTTCTGGATTTCTGTGAATGCTTTTTGCAACAGAGTAGTCATGCTTTGTTCATGTTTTATGGGTATTGAACTATTTTACTACTTTTTCTACTCTTGCAATTCAACTATTAATTATACAGAAACTTTCCGAATAAGGAGAGTAAGGATATGCAGAAATTTTCGGCATATCACCCTGTTTTGTGGATTCCTGACAATCAGCCGAAATAACATCAGCTTTTTCCCTAATATTTTAGCACTAATTGTTCAATCTGACTGCACTTCGTAACAAAAATTTACAACTTGATCATAAGTGATCGCACTCCCGTCCGTCGCTGTGCATAGACGTTTTTTACTTGTAGTCATTTGCTTGAATCAATGATAGTGGTGCGTTCCCCAAAATCTATCAGTGCAGCGGTAGGACTTGCATGAGGGAACGCACTCTACTGGATCTGCACTGAGTTCCGTTGTTGCCTTGTTAGGATTAGGAGGATTAGGGTTAGTTTTTAGCCTGACCAAGCGAAAATAGAAATAGTAGGGTGAGCATTGCCCACCTTACCGCTTTTTCGGTCATAATAAATCCGAATTAGGGCGAACTGTAGTAAAATAGAAATCGAACCTCTTAAGCAGGGTTTATAAGGATGTCCAGACGAGACGATCTACATTTATCATTACGTCATACTTTAGAAAAAGAGGGTTGGAAAATCACTGATGATCCTTTAATTCTAACCTTAGAAAAAACCTTGCTTAAAGCTGATTTAGGAGCAGAAAAGTTTTTTGCTGCGGAAAAAGAAGATCGTAAAATTGCCGTAGAAATCAAAGACTTTGATACGCCTTCAGTTATCAGTGAATTAGAAAAAACAAGAGGACAACTTCAATTATACCAATGGGCTTTAGATTCACAAGAACCTGAAAGAAAACTTTTTTTGGGCATTAGTCAAGCAGTTTATTTAAAACACTTCAAAAAAGCTATTTTCCAACTGGTTATTAAACGTAATTAAATCAATTTAATTATTTATAATCCTCAAAAGGAGATAATTGTCGAATGGATAACACAGTAAATTATGCCGATATTCTGAGTCAAGTTATCAGAAAAGAGTCGTCGATGCAACCTCGATTACAAACCCTTAAAATTACTCCAGTTTGTGATCCAGAATCAGGCAACTTTTTAATAATTATGACTGGTTGGGAAAAAGAAGCGTGGATTAATACAATTTTATTTCACGCTCGTTTATTGAAAAATAAAATTGTCATTGAAGATGATAATCTTGAAGAAGGATTAACAACCAATTTAATTCAAGCTGGGATTCCCCCAGAAGATATTATCACTGGACTTTCCCTAGAGTAAGGTAGGCATTGCCCACCTTAGGGATTTTTCGGTCATAATAAAATAGCTTAAATGAAGAGAGCGTTCCCGGGTTCTATCTGGGAACGAGATACAAACCATGAAACGGGATAAGGTACTGGCGATTATAGCCGCACACAGGGAACAGTTGCAGGGACTAGGAGTAATCACTTGCTTGAATCAATGACCATGGTGTGTTCCCCAAAATCGATCGCTGCAGCGGTAGGAGTTACATTAGGGAACGCACCTACCAGATCCTACGCATCCGCCGCAACTGCGTCTTAGAAGATGATAAGCTAAAAGTTTAGAGAAAGCCAAAACTTTGACTCAAAAACCCTTACTAATTCTATTTAATTTTGTCTTTATAAAGATTTTCAAGGCAAACCACATTTCATAGAAGAACAAGTTCCAAAAATACCCGTACTGTGGAAATCTCAATGCAAGAAGCATATCTGCAGCAAACGCTGAGCGAATTTCACCTTTTGTACTCCATGCTGCTTGAATGTATCTGATTTGCTCTGCACCATGTAACCAATGACCAAGAACCATTCCCTGCTGAAATATTTTAGCCTGCAAGTACAGACCTAACAATCGATCAAAGCACCAGAAAGGAATCCAAGTTAGCGATCCTAAAATTTGTGTAAAGCTCAATAAATCTTCAACTGCTTCTCGTGTAATATTCGACTTCCAAACTTTATTATTGAAATTCTCAGGATGTGGTCCTTTTTGATCCGTTCGCTCGCTATAAAACCATAAGGAGCTAAGCTTAAATTTATTATTTAAAGGAGAAATAGGGATTTCTTGAAGAATTTCACTTTCAGCATACTCTTCCCTGTTATATTTTGTCTCAACAGCAGTGAGCTTAGCAATATCAGGTAGATCGTCCCATGAACGCTCAATCGACTTTGTATCTTGATAGTGTATGTTTTTTTTGCATAAACGTAAACATATACTTCTAGGATATAACTCAAAATATGATTTTACTATGTCAGTGATCTGTGGATGCAAAAAGTCATCATCATCTAAAGCGATAACGTAGTCTCCTGATACATTCAATAAACCAGTCGCACGCTGTATTAATTCTCCTTTATAAGGACTTACAATAACTTTTATCCTCGAATCATTAAATTCTTGAATTTCTTGCCCTGGGGGATAAACTAATATGAGCTCTACATCTCCTTGAATGGACCTAAGCTGCTTGAACCAGTAAGATGAGAAATTACCACGAGTTGGTGTAACGATAGATAAAAGCATTCTCTACTCTCTTCTCTTCAATTGATAGTATGCCTAAAATCGAGGGACATCTAACTGTTGATTATACAGAAACTTGACCTATAACAGTCCTCAGAGTAAGGATATGGGGAAACTTTTGGCATATCACCCCGTTTTGTGGATTCCTGACAATCAGCTGAAATAACATCAGCTTTTCCCCACTTTTATAGCACCAATTGTTCAATCTGACTGCACTTCGTAACAAAAATTTACGGTGGTGAGGTGGTGATTCGATAGTAGTGATGGGGCTTAATGCCTTGCCAATTGGGCATTGTAGTCGTGTATGAAATACCAGATAGCCCCGATATGATTATCCATTTTTTTGGAGAACGATAGACTCTGTCTGACCAATCTAGAAATTCTTTGTCGAAGAGTATTATTTAATCTTTCAATAGGATTAGTTTGACCAGTTTCTTGACCAAC